>DAOUMG010000021.1:0-7264 GCA_034411935.1 Dehalococcoidaceae bacterium | reverse complement strand
TGTTTCGCTACTCACTAGCGAGCCCGAACTGAGCCTGATCCGCCGCATGCTGCTGCTGCCGGAGATAGTAGAAATGATAACCCAGGCGCTGGAACCCCACCACCTCACCTACTACGCCCAGGAACTGGCTACCGTATTCCACAGCTTTTACAAGCAGTGCCGTGTAGTCTCCGGAGATAACCAAGCTCTATCCAAGGCACGTCTAAAGCTGGTAGCCGCCGCCAAGATTACCCTGGTACGCACCCTCAACCTGATGGGTATGAATGCCCCGGATACGATGTAGCCGCTAGTATCATACCACCAGGCAGGTTACCGTCCGGGTGACACCCTTGACAGCGTGAATCTTACTGGTAACCAGGTCACCGATATCGCTTAAGGTTTCTTTTTCGATAACCGCTATAATATCGTAAGGACCGGTTACCGTATATACCTCATCGACGCCAGACTCGTCCCCGATAGACCTAACTACTTCCTTGGTCTTGCCCACCGCGGTTTCAATTAAAACAAATGCTTTAGCCACCATTTCAATCACCTCCATAGAGTATCTTGAATAATTAGTTTTTACTTTTAACGGTAAGGCGATTATAGGTCGCTCAAGTAGCGACTGTCAATGCCCGGGGTTCTTGACACTACGGGGGCAAACTGGCTTATAATAGGTCGTTTTAGCTTTAGTTTATTTTAAGTCTGCTTTAAAAGGTAATTGAAGGATAAGGAGGCCTGTTTTGGACTATTTCCTGAACGAACTGCAACAGGCGGTCAAACAGATGGCCCGAACCATCGCCGAAGAGAAAATCGTCCCGGCCAGAGCCAAACTTGACGAAACCGAGGAATTCCCCCGGGCAATCCTTAAAGACCTGGCCGATACCGACCTTTTCGGCGTCTATATACCTGAAGAATACGGCGGATTAGGCGGCGGCTGCCTGGAGCTCTGCCTGGTGATAGAGGAATTGAGCCGCGCCTGTAGCGGGGTAGCCGTAAGCTACGCTGCTAGCTCGCTGGGCACCTATACCCTGCTGGAATACGGCAGTGAAGAGCAGAAAAAGAAATACCTGCCCGATATCGCCTGCGGTAAAAAACTGGCGGCTTTCGCCCTCACCGAGGAGACGGCCGGCAGCGACGCCGGCGGTGTCCGCACTACCGCCAGGCGCACCGATAATAGTTTTATCTTAAACGGCAATAAGATATTCATCACCAACGGCGGCGAGGCCGATATTTATACCGTGGTGGCCCTGACGGATAAGGAAAAGGGCACCCGCGGCGCCAGCATACTGCTGGTGGAGAAAGGCACCCCTGGTTTCAGCTTTGGCCGCAAGGAGAAAAAAATGGGCATCCGCACCTCAGCCACCCGCGAGCTAATATTTGAGGACTGCCCGGTACCCGCTGAGAACCTTATAGGACGCGAAGGAGCCGGCTTTTTACTGGCGATGCGCCTTTTTGAAAAATCGCGCCCCGGCATCGGCGCCCAGGCGGTAGGCTGTGCCCAGGGTGCTTTCGAGGCAGCTCTTGAACATGCCAAACAGCGGGTACAATTCGAGCATCCTATCATCACCCAGCAGGCGATACAGCATATGCTGGCAGATATGGCTACCAGTATCGAGGCGGCCAGAGCGCTGGTCTACGCCACCGCCAGAACCATCGATAGCGGTGTTAAGAGTGCCAATATGGAATCGGCAATGGCTAAAGTGTTTGCCTCCGATGTTGCTATGAAAGTGACTACCGATGCCGTCCAGGTGCTGGGCGGCGTTGGATATATGCGGGACTACCCGGTGGAAAAAATGATGCGCGACGCCAAGATAACCCAGATATACGAGGGCACTAACCAGATTATGCGTAATGTCATCGCCGCCGAGCTGCGTAAGAAAAAGTTTTAGCGCTTATTACATTCCACTATCCTTTACGCCGTAGCCCGCTTCGTTTATAATAGAGTGCTTTCCTACGGGAGGCGATCCGTGCTTAAACTAAATGTCGCCCAGCTGCTTAAGTCACCCATCGGTGCCACCAGAGAGCTTGAAGTAGCTGATTTCATAGACATTAATAATGAAAAAGGTCTGGTCAAGGGACGGGCAAAGCTGGTACGTACCGACTGCGGTATTCTGGCAACGGGGAACTTTAGCTCGCAGCTTAAACTGGACTGCTGTCGTTGCCTGAAGACCTTTGACTGCCCGATAAGTTTTAACATTGAAGAGGAGTATTTTCCAGAAACGGATATTTACACAGGCAGCCGTCTGGCTTCACCCGAAGAACCGGATAGCTTTACAATAGATGAGTACCATACCCTTGATTTAACGGAAGCTATCCGCCAGAATACCCTACTGGCTATCCCGATGAAGCCTTTATGCCGCCCGGACTGCCCGGGTATTTTATCAATATTAGAATAAATAATAACTAGTGGAGTAAAAAATGGCTTTACCAAAACGAAAAACCAGCCAGGCGAGAAAGAGAATCCGTCGTTCTCATATCAATGCGACGCCCCCGGCTCTGATGGAGTGTCCTCAGTGCCATAGCCCTAAACTATCGCACAATGTCTGCCCTAACTGCGGAACCTACAACGGCCGGGAAGTGATAACCACCAAAGCTCCTAAAAAGAAGGCCGAGTAGGTTTCTTTCAAACTAATCCTTTCAGGTTGCTTATGCGATGGATAAACAGGGTACAACGGCTTTTATATTCCCGGGGCAGGGTGCCCAGTCCGTTGGTATGGGCAAAGAGCTTTTCGAAAACTTCGCTTCAGCCAGAGAGGTTTTCAGCACCGCCGATAATGCCCTCGGCTTTTCCATAACGGAGCTCTGTTTTAACGGCCCCGAGGAAGAGTTGAAGCAGACGGCTAGCGCCCAGCCGGCTATAGTTACCGTCAGTTTAGCCTTTTTCAAAGCCCTCGAAGAAGTGGCTCAAAGTGAAAACCTGCTTGCCGAACCCGTCTTCGTGGCCGGCCACAGCCTGGGCGAATATACCGCGCTAGCCGCCAGTGGCTCTCTTAACATTGCCGGAACTATTTATCTCGCCCGCCGCCGCGGAGAGCTGATGCACCAGACAGGTATTGAAAACCCGGGCGGTATGACGGCCGTCATCGGCTTAGAAGATGATAAACTTGCCGGAATATGCCGGGAAGCCGGTTGCCATATAGCCAACTACAACTGTCCGGGGCAGCTAGTCATCAGCGGAACCAGAGAAAGCCTTGACAAAGCGGCTGCCCTGGCAGAAACCGCCGGGGCTTCCCGCATCGTACCGCTCCAGGTAAGCGGCGCCTTTCATACATTGCTAATGCAGCCGGCGGCCAGTGGTCTGAAAGAAGTACTTAATCAGCTCACCTTCAACGAGCCGAAAGTACCAATTATTGCCAATACTACCGCTTTGCCGATAAGTACGGTAAACGGCGTCAAAGAGGAACTGGTAAACCAGTTGACCAGCGGCGTCCGCTGGCAGAGCTCGGTTGAATACATGATTGGAAACGGCGTTACCACCTTCATCGAGGTAGGGCCGGGACGTGTGCTTACCGGGCTTATAAAACGTATCGACAGAAATGTTCGGTTAATTAATATAAATAGCCTGGAGTCAATCAAGGATATCAAACGTCTTATCCTCGGATAGGCATTGGAGGCGCTATTATGAAACTTGAAGGAAGAATCGCTCTGGTTACCGGCGCCGGACAGGGTATCGGCAGAGCTATCGCCCTTAAGCTAGCCGGAGAAGGAGCTACCTTAGTTATTAATGATATCAGCCCCTCGGCTGAAGAAGTGGCCATTAAGATAAAGGCCGGCGGCGGGGAGGCGGTTGCCATACTGGCCGATGTCAGTTCGGCGGCCGATGTCTCCCGTATGATAGAGCAGATAACCTCGCAATACGGCAGGATTGATATCCTGGTCAACAACGCCGGCATCGCCCGCGACAGCCTGATAATGCGGATGACGGAAGAGGACTGGGATAAAGTGCTGGCTATCAATCTAAGAAGCGTCTTTTTGTGTACCAGAGCAGTGGTTAGAAGCATGCTTAAGCAGCGCTGGGGAAGGATTATTAGTATCGCCAGTATCGTAGGTCTTATCGGCAATCCCGGACAGGTCAATTACGCTTCTGCCAAGGCGGGTATCATAGGTTTCACAAAGGCTATCGCCAGAGAGGTCGCTTCAAGGGGTATTACCGCCAACGCCATCGCCCCTGGATTCATAGATACCGAGATGACCAAGAAGCTATCCGACAACCAGCGCCAGGAGCTTACCAGGAACATCCCGCTGGGACGCCTGGGTATGCCTGAGGATGTCGCCGAAGCGGTTGCTTTCCTGGCTTCACCCGGAGCCGGCTATATAAGCGGACAGGTGCTTACCGTAGACGGCGGTATGACGATGGCTTAGCGCTGTATAACCAGTGCTCAGGAAAAATATTTATCGCTATCCTTTGCCTGACCTGCTAAAACAGCTAGACCGTACTTGATTGACCGACGGCATCTTATTTGATAAACTCTCTTAAAGTTTTGGAACATTAAAAATGGCGACGCGGCGCAGGACAAGGAGCCTGGCACTACAGGCTTTATACGAGGCGGACTCATCCGGCCACAAGGCCGATGATATCCTTGCCCGCATTATGAAAGAGCAAAGGCTTAACCCGGAAAGCAACTCTTTCATACATGAGCTAGTCGACGGCGTAGTTAAAAACAGCAGTGAAATAGACGCCCGCATAAAAGAGTTCGCTCCCACCTGGCCGATAAGACAATTACCTTTAATAGATAGGAATATCTTAAGACTTGCAATATTTGAGATTTTACACGATAATAAAGCACCCATAAAGGTAGCCATCAACGAAGCCGTCGAGCTGGCTAAGAAGTTCGGTAGCGATGGCTCTGCCAAATTCGTAAATGGTGTTTTAAGCTCGGTAAGCAAACTCATAAAAGATAGATGAAATAATGGAGGCGTGATGTCTATCTTAGAACGTATTATGAAAGTAACAATTGAACAACTAGGGGTCGAAGAAAGCACGGTACTACCCAAGGCTAGTTTCACAGAGGACCTGGGGGCTGATTCCTTGGACCTGGTAGAGCTGATTATGGCCCTTGAGGGAGAATTCAGCACCCCGGATAGCAAGCTGGAAATACCGGATGCCGATGCCGAAAAGATAAAAACCGTCCAGGATGCGGTCGATTTCATCAAGACCAAGGGCATAGCCGACGCTTAGGGGCATTAACTAGCTAAAGCCGTTCAGCACTTCTTCGAGTATCTTTGGCCACTTTATGCCTATAGCCCTGTAATCCAGCTTTAGCTGTCTTCTGCCTATGGTTACTCCGTCTCTGGCAACGGGCTCAAGTTTGCCACTATCTATTGTTATTCCTTCAATCAACCGTAGGACAATCTGCCCGTGCTCTACCGCCACCGATTTTACGCCCGCCCTGGTCGCCAGCAGTTTTATTTTAACTGCGTACAACAGGTTTTTAACTTCACCGGGAGGTGGACCGAAGCGGTCTTTTAATCCGGAGGTAATATCTTCAAGCACCGAAAAATCTTTTACATCTGCTAACTTCCTGTAGATTTCCAGCCGGCCGGCTTCACTGGCTATATATTCGCCGGGGATAAATGCTGCTTCGGGTAAATCTACCGCGGGCGGCGGCAGGCGCCTGGACTTTATTTCCTCAAGGGGAACACCGCTTTTTATCGCCTTCCGCTCTTCAACAGCCTCCGCCAGCAACTGGTTGTACAGGTTAAAACCGATGGCATTTATGTGGCCGCTCTGTTTTAAACCCAGCAGGTTACCGGCACCCCGAATCTCCAGGTCTTTCATGGCGATGCCGAAACCAGCTCCCAGCTCGGTGGCCTCAAAGATGGTCTTCAAACGCTTTTCGGCATCCGGAGTCATCCGTTTACCGCCTTCGTAGAGCAAATAGGCGTAAGCCAGGTTGGTACCACGGCCTACCCTGCCCCTTAGCTGGTAGAGCTGGGTCAAGCCGAACCTGTCCGCCTGGTGGATAATCAGGGTATTGGCATTGGGCACATCAACACCGGATTCTATGATGGTGGTACATACTAAAACATCAATCTCGCCCGAAGTGAAAGCAGCCATCACCCGTTCAAGCTCCCCCTCGGCCATCTGGCCGTGAGCTATAGCTATACCGGCTTCAGGTACCAGCTTCTGGAGCCCCCTGGCGATATAATCTATGCTCTGTACCCTGTTGTGGACGAAAAACACCTGTCCGTTGCGTTCAAGCTCTCTCAGGACGGCTTCTCTGACCAGCCGCCTGTCGTAGGCGGCGACATAGGTTCTGACAGGTAACCGCTCACCGGGCGGCGTCTCTATAGTACTTAAATCGCGGACGCCGGCAAGAGACATATGCAGGGTGCGGGGTATCGGTGTGGCGCTCAAGGTGAGCACATCTACCTCACGGCGCATCTTCTTAAGGTATTCTTTATGATTGACCCCGAAACGTTGCTCCTCATCTATAACAAGTAATCCTAAATCCTTAAAGGAAACATCCTTCTGAAGCAGTCGGTGGGTACCGATGACGATATCAACCGAACCATCTGCCATCCCTTTGAGGACAGCCTGCTGCTCGGCTGGCGTCCTGAAGCGGCTCAATACCTCGACCTTAAGCGGGAAGGCGGCCAGCCGCTGGCTGAAGGTAGTCAGGTGCTGCTGTGCCAAAACTGTAGTCGGTACCAGTACGGCCACCTGCCTGCCGTCCATAACCGCCTTGAAGGAAGCCCTAATAGCTACCTCCGTCTTGCCGTAGCCGACATCGCCCAGTACCAGCCTGTCCATCGGCATCGCCTTTTCCATATCCTCTTTTATCTGCTGCTGGACGGTCAGTTGGTCCGGCGTCTCTATGTAGGGGAAGGATGCCTCAAGCTCCTGCTGCCAGATTGTATCCCCGGAAAAGGCATAGCCCGATACCACCTCCCTGGTAGCATAGAGGTCAAGTAATTCCCTGGCTACCTGCTCTGCCGACTCTGAGGCATTTTGCCTTGCCCTTGCCCACTCCTGTGTACCCAGACGGGTGAGTACCGGTGGCCTATCGCCGGCACCGATATAGCGCCCGACCCTGTCAACCTGATCTACGGGTACATAAAGTTTATCGCCGGCGGCATACTCCAGAACCAGGTACTCTTTTGGTATATCATTGGTACTCATGGTAGTGATACCGGCGAAACGAGCGATGCCATGATCTATATGAACCACAAATCCCCCGGGTTTCAACTCAGGCAGAAGCCTATAGCCTGGTGCTGGCCGTTTCTTTATAAAGTGCCTCTTTCTGACGAAGCCGAAAAGCTCACCATCGGTAAAAAGATG
>DAOUMG010000020.1:0-9375 GCA_034411935.1 Dehalococcoidaceae bacterium | reverse complement strand
TTCTTTCTCATCGCTGCGAGTATAGCTTCCGCCTCTTCAGACGGCACAATGACTATCATCTTGCCCTCGTTGGCGACGTAGAGCGGGTCAAGCCCCAATATTTCGCAGGCACCACGGACGGCTTCTTTCAATGGTCCCTTATCTTCTTCTAAGACGATGCTCGTGCCCGACTGCGAGGCTATCTCGTTGAGGGTGGTCGCCAGCCCGCCACGCGTCGGGTCGCGCATAACATGTATTCTTTTGGTAACAGAGAGTATATCTGCCACCAGAGAGTTAAGCGGGGCGCAATCGCTTTCTATCGTCGTCCTGAAACGAAGCCCTTCCCTTTGGGACATTACCGCCATGCCGTGGTCGCCGATGGAGCCGCTCAGGATAATCTTATCCCCCCGGACAGCATTGGCTCCGGAGATGTCCAGCCCTTCGGGTATGACACCTATGCCGGAGGTATTGACAAATAGCTTATCGGCGGTACCCCGGTTGACTACCTTGGTATCGCCGGTAACTATCTGGATACCGGCTTCTTTAGCCGCCCGGCTGATTGAATCTACTATCGTTTCCAGTTCGTCAAAGGGTAAGCCCTCTTCTATAATAAGCGAGAGGCTTAAGAAAAGCGGCGTGGCGCCTGCGGTGCTTAAATCGTTGACAGTGCCGCAGACTGCCAGCTTGCCGATATCGCCGCCGGGGAAGAAGATGGGGCTGACGACATAGCTATCAGTGGTAAAAGCCAGCCTGCCATTTAGTGTAAGAATGGCGGAATCATCCATTTTATTCAGGAACTCGTTTGAAAGCTTTGGGGCGAGCCTTTTTTCTATCAGTTCGTGGCTCAAGCGCCCACCGCTGCCGTGTGCCAAAAGGATTTTCTTATCTCTAGACAACCGAACCTCCGAAGTGGTAGTAGGCGGCACAGGTGCCCTCCGATGATACCATACAGGGTCCCACGGGGTATTCCGGAGTACAGGCTTTGCCGAACAGCTTACAGTCCAGAGGGGTCTTGACACCCCTCAGGATTTCGCCGCAGATACAGCCCTTCGGCTCCTGTGCCTCTTCATCTACCTGAATTTCAAATATCTTCTCGGCGTCATAGGCGGCCAGCTCGTCTTTTATCCTCAAGCCGCTACCCGCTATGATACCAATGCCGCGCCAGTCCGCATCGCAGGTATCAAATACCTGCCCAAGAAGTTTAAGCGCTTGCTTGTTGCCCTCTGGCGTAACGGCACGCGGATAAGCTATCTCAATATTGGGCTTGCCCGATTCCAGTTGTTCTATAATCATGCTGACGCAATAGAGTATGTCAAGGGGTTCGAAACCGGAAACGGCGCAGGCTATCCCATAGTCCCTGGGCATAAACCGCCAGGCATCCGAGCCGATTATGGCGCTGACATGCCCTGGACAGATAACACCGTCCAGCCGCGTTTCGCCGGAGTCTAGCAGCGCCCTGGTAGCCGGCGGCGTTAGCTTGTGCAGGGATATGACGGAGTAGTTGTCCAGACCCTCTGTTTTCGCCTGAAGAATAGAAGCGGCGATAGTGGGCGCCGTAGTCTCGAAGCCTATACCTACGAAAACAACTTTTTTATTCTGATTTTCCCTGGCGATGTCAAGGGCGTCCAGGGTAGAGTAGACAATGCGTATATCGCCGCCCTCGGCTCGCGCCTGCTGCAGGCTGGACGTGCTGGAGGGAACTTTGAGCAGGTCTCCGAAAGAGGTGATGATAACGCCCAGTATTTTACTGAGGGCAATTACTTTATCAAGGTCTCTTATGGCGGTAACGCATACGGGGCAGCCGGGGCCCGAAAGCATTTCTATATGGTCGGGCAGTAGCTGGCGGATACCGAACTTGAAAATGGCTACCGTATGCCCGCCACAGAATTCCATCAACCGCGCCGGTTTCGTAGACCGATTCTTTATCCTCTCCACCAGCCTTTTAACGTCCTGGCTGTTTCGGAACTCATCAATGAATTTCATATATGGCTAAATCATCTCCAGCTCTTTGAAAATCTTTAAGGTTTCCTGGGCCTCTTCTTCGTCTATGATATTTATGGCATAGCCGGTGTGTAGCAGGACATAGTCTCCTACCTTGGCTTCGGGCGTCATGGTCAGACTGGCGCGGGTGGTGGTTCCCGCCATATCCACCTGGGCTATGTTGTCTTTTATAGATATTATCTTGGCCGGTACGGCAAGGCACATATCAGTTCTCCTTAAGTTTACTGCCGGCGATAACCGCCTGCCCCAGTGAGATACAGCCGTCGTTGGGCGGGACGAAGCGGTGCGTTATCACCTTGAAACCCTTTTCTTTTAATAATGCCGAAAGCCCTTTCAAAAGGCGTCGGTTCTGGAAGCAGCCGCCGCTTAAAGCTACGGTATTCAAACCGCTTTCTTTTGCGATATTCTGGCATAATTTCAATGTTATTTGAGAAATAGTGTTGTGGAACCTGGCGGAAATCACTTCTTTTAACGTGCCGTTTTTAAGCTCGGCGATTATATCTTCTAAAAGTGATTTTATCCTGATAACAATGATACCATTTTCTTCCGCCAGGGCGAAACGGTAGCTTTTAGCGTCTTCTACGCCGTAAGCTGCCATTTCAAGCTCTATGGCAGCCTGGGCGCTATAGTTAATATCACCGCAGACGCCTATAAGGGCGGAAACGGCGTCGAACAGCCTGCCGCAGCTGGATGTCAAGGGGGTGTTCAGGCTTTTGTCTACCTGCTGCTTGATTAGTTCAAGTTCGGTAGCGTCTATCTTGTCAAGGCAGGGTATGCCACCTGTCAATGCTTCTTTTCCCAGCAGCCTGTAGATATAGCCGATGGCGGTGCGGTACGGCTTTTTAACCGCCGCCTCGCCTCCTGGAAGCGGCAGGTATTCAAAATGGGCTTTTCTTTTGAAACCTTTAAGGTCTGCCGTTAAAAACTCGCCTCCCCAGATGTTGCCGTCTGTGCCGTAACCTGTGCCGTCGAAAGCGATTCCTATAACCGGCTCGCATAGCCCGTTTTCGGCGATGCAACCGGCTATATGGGCATGGTGGTGCTGGATATCTATCAGTTTCAGGTTTTCTTTAAATGACTGTTCTTCAGCCCACTTGGAAGGAAGATAGTCCGGGTGCATATCGCGGGCTATGGCCTTGGGTTTAATACGGAAAATACGGCGGTAGAGGGCAATAGTGTTTTCGAAGTGGTTTAGCGTTTCTTCGTTTTCCATATCGCCTATGTGCTGGCTAACGAAAGCGTTGTCATCGCGGGTGAGGCAGAAGGTATTTTTCTCCTCGGCGCCGCAGGCAAGAACCTGCTTGGTCCTAAAGGGCAGACGGACGGGGTATGGAGCATAGCCACGGGCACGGCGTAGCATTACAGGCTCTTCGTCCACCACCATCAGGACGCTATCGTCGTAGGTTGAAAAGATATCACGGTTGTGAATCAGAAAATAATCGGCGATGTTGCCCAGTCTCTTTAACGCTTCGGCGTTGTCCCTGGCGATCGGCTCTTCGCTTAAGTTACCGCTGGTCATTACCAGCGGGATGCCACAGTCCTTCATAAGCAGGTAGTGGAGGGGGGTGTAGGGCAGCATTACTCCCAGGTATCTGAGCTTGGGCGCTACCGCTTTTGAAATATTTGAAGTCTCCCTCCAGTCCAGCAGTACTATAGGGGAAGCGGGAGAAACGAGCAGTTCCTCCTCTTTGGGCGAGACGAGGCAGTGCTCTTTAACATTGTCCAGACCTGACAGCATTACGGCAAAGGGCTTGCCGGGGCGCTTCTTTCTCTTTCGCAAGGTATTGATGGCTTTATCGCTGGTGGCATCGCAGGCGAGTAAAAAACCGCCCAGGCCCCTGATAGCCACGATATAGCCTTTTTTTAATAATCCTGCAGCTTTTTTAATGGGGTCATCGGTATTATATGGTTTGCCTTTGTTATCAGTGAGATTGAGATGAGGCCCGCAGATGGGGCAGGCGTTGGGCTGGGCATGGAAGCGCCTGTCTAAAGGATGTTCGTACTCCGCCTGGCAATCAGGGCACATTTTGAAAATCTTCATCGTAGTCAGCGGGCGGTCGTAAGGAATATCTTCTATGATAGTGAAGCGGGGCCCGCAGTTGGTACAGTTGGTAAAGGGGTAGCGGTAGCGGCGGTTATCTTTATTTGTAAAGTCATCATGGCATTCGGCGCAGGTGGAAAGGTCCGGCGAGATAAGCTGGTACTGGTCGGCGCGGGACAGACTTTGCCTTATCTTAAAGCTGTCATAACCACGCTCTGGTTTTTCTTCTGCCTTTAGCTCGGTGATGCGAGCTTGCGGCGGGTGGTTTCCCTTTAGCTCTTTTGTAAAGGCATCAAGGGCGTATTTTGCCCCCTCAACTTCTATCTCGACGCTTCCCGAGGTATTGAGCACCCATCCGTTAAGGGAATGCTTTCTGGCAAGCTGATAAACGAAGGGGCGGAAACCGACACCCTGAACAACTCCCTTGACAGTCAGTTTCAGAAGTTGTCTATCCCCCACAGGCTGTTTCATCGTAATATCTTTAATTCTGTTTTAAGCCAGTCTATCCAGTTGTCAAATCCCTGTCCTGTCTTCGCCGATAGCTGGAACATAAAAGCATCCGGATTCAGGCTCTTTACCGTGCTGGTAAAATCGTTAAGGTCGTAATCAAGCACGGGCAGCAGATCTGCCTTGTTCAATATAACAACATCAGAATCGGTAAACATAGCCGGGTACTTGTGAGGCTTATCGTTACCTTCGGGAATACTGGAAATAACGATGCGCTTATGCTCGCCCAGCTTGAAGGCGGCCGGACAGACAAGATTACCCACGTTTTCTATGAAAAGGAGGTCAATACGGGCAAGGTCAAGGCTGGAAAGAGCATTTTCTACCATGTTGGCGTCAAGGTGGCAACCGCCGCCCGTATTTATCTGGACAACGTCTATGCCCTCGGCGCTTATCTTATCGGCATCAATCGTGGAGGCGATGTCGCCTTCTATGACGGCTATCTTTACCTCGTCTTTTAAGCGGGCGATGGTTCCCAAAATAAAGCTGGTCTTACCGGCACCCGGCGAAGCCATGATATTCAGGGCCAGTACTTTATTATCGTCAAGCAGCTTCCTGTTTTTATCCGCCAGCTGCTCGTTGGCATTCATAATGTTTGCTAGAACCTTTACCTTCATTCGTCAACCTCCATGTTTTCTATGTAAAACTCCCTGCCGGAAATAATCTCGGCGCTATACCGGGAGCACTTCGGGCAGTCCCAGGGCGTGCTATCAGGAGAATAGCTATGACCGCAGTTACGGCATTTTACCTTTACCGGCACTCTTTTAAAAGTAAGTTCCGCCTTATGGGCGATGGTATCCTCGCTTAAAAAATCGAAGTAAAACTGGACGCTATCGTCTATGATACCGGAGAGCTCGCCGATAACCAGGTTTATCCTGTTTATCTTCCTGGCGTTTACTTCTTTAGCTTTGTCCAGGGCGATGTTTAGCATCTCCTGGGTAACACTGAGTTCATGCATGGTCTTAATACTTTGGTACGATAATCACTGTAATTATACTTTAATCTACACTTAATTGTCTATCGTGTCCGGAGGGTTTGACACCCTTCTTGAGGGTCTTTAAAATAAAGCAGGTTCAGTAAGGGAGGATATGATTGTATCAAAAAACTACGTTAGGTAACGGACTCAGGGTGCTTACTTCGAACATGCCCCACACCCGCTCGGTTTCGGTCTGCTTTTATATATGCGTCGGCTCGCGTTACGAAAATGATAAGCAGGCAGGAAGCTGCCACTTCATAGAACATATGCTTTTTAAGGGCACGGAAAAAAGGCGGACGCCGCGGGAAATTTCGGAAGCGATAGAAGGCATCGGCGGTATATTTAATGCTTTCACGGACCGCGAGATGACTGGTTACTGGTGCAAGGTTGCCCGACCTCACTTTGGTATAGCCCTGGATGTACTTACTGATATATTGCTTAACTCCCGTTTTGAAAGCTCTGAAATAGAAAAAGAACGCCGTGTAATAACAGAAGAGATAAACATGGCAAATGACGACCCGCCACAGCGGGTAAGTATGATAATGGACGAACTATTATGGCCTGGGCAGCCTCTGGGAAGGGACATCGCCGGGAGCAAAGAAGCGGTGAAAGCGGCCACCCGAAAGGGGCTTACCTCTTTCATGAAATCAAACTATATTCCCGAGAATATGGTGGTTTCCATTGCCGGGAATCTAAAGCACGAAAAGGCAGTTGCCGCGGTGGATAGCGTGATAGGCGGCTGGAAATCGGCCAAGAAACAAGATAGTTTTCAGCCTTTTAAGGAAAAAGTAGCTAAGAGAATAAGCGTAGAAAGGAAAGAACTGGAGCAGGTTCATCTTTGCCTGGCTCTACCGGGGGTTTCCCTATTTGACGAAAGACGCTTCTCCTTAAGTTTGCTTAACGTGGTACTGGGGCAGGGAATGAGCAGCCGTCTATTTACCGAAGTGCGTGATAACCTAGGCCTTGCCTATAACATATTTAGCAATGCCGATACGCTTCTGGATACCGGATCGTTCTCTATATATGCCGGTGTCGATACTGCTAAAGCGGATATAGCCATCGCCACTATTGTTAAAGAGCTGAAGAAGCTCAAAGACTATCCCATATCTGAGGCGGAACTAGCTAAAGCAAAGGAAGCTTCCAAGGGGCGGTTACTGCTTAAGATGGAGGATAGCCGCAGCGTAGCTGGCTGGGTAGGCGGCCAGGAAGCGCTTTCGGGCTGTGTAATGAGCGTGGACGAGGTAATCGGCAAGCTTAACGGGATAAAGGCGGAGGATATACAACAGCTCGCCAACCAGCTGTTCGATGAGGAAAAGCTGCGTCTAGCAATAGTCGGTCCTTTAGATCAAAACAAGAATTTAAACGAACTGCTAAAGTTTTAAACAGGAATAAACATAGAAAAATAGCCGTGGCTTTTAAGCCACGGCTATTCATTTTGTTAATATTTCGCGGGATTAGTACATACCTTCCATACCGCCGCCGGGAGCCGAAGCAGCTTTCTCGGGGATATCAGCTACCATGGCTTCGGTAATCAGTACCATATTAGCGATACTGACGGCGTTCTCAAGAGCCGATCTGACCACCATAGTGGGGTCAATAATACCCATTTCGACCATGTCGCCGAACTCGTCGGTTTCAGCATTATAGCCGGTACCGGCAGGGGTGTTCTTAACCTTGTCTACGATTACAGAGCCATCCTGGCCGGCATTATTAGCAATCCAGCGAACTGGTTCCAGAATTGCTTTCCGTACTATCCTGACGCCGGTGGCTTCGTCACCCTCAAGCTTCAGTTTATCCAGCGCGGGCAGGGCGTTGATTAGACCGACGCCACCGCCGGGCAGGATGCCCTCTTCAACAGCGGCACGAGTGGCTGACAGGGCGTCCTCGACGCGGGCTTTGCGCTCTTTCATTTCGGTCTCGGTGGCGGCACCGACGGCGATAATAGCTACACCGCCGGCTAGGGCTGCCTGTCGCTCCTGAAGTTTCTCGCGGTCAAAAGCGGATTCAGCTTCGCTAATCTGGGCTTTTATCTGCTTTATCCTATCCTGAAGCTCCTGGGCGGAACCCCTGCCTTCCACGATGGTGGTTCTGTCTTTGTTGGCTATCACCTTGCGGGCGCGACCCAGGTCTTCCTCGGTAATAGATTCCAGCTTGCGGCCGGCTTCTTTTGAGAGAACCTTGCCGCCGGTTAGTATGGCCATATCCTGAAGCATCGCCTTCTGCCTGTCGCCGAATCCGGGAGCCTTAACGGCCAGTACATTCAAAGTGCCGCGAAGCTTGTTAACCACCAGAGTGGCCAGGGCTTCGGCTTCTACATTTTCACAGACGATAACTACGTTCTTGCTTATCTGAAGTATTTTTTCTAAGACTGGTAGTAACTCGGATACGGTTTCAATCTTGCGGTCGGTCATTAATATGTAGGGGTCGTCGATTACCGATTCCATACGAGCGGTATCGGAGACGAAATAGGGGCTGATATAACCGCGGTCGAACTGCATGCCTTCGACATACTCGGTTTCATATTTGATACCCTTGGATTCCTCGATGGTGATAACGCCGTCCTTGCCAACTTTTTCCAAAACATCGGCTATTAATTCACCGATTTCAAGGTCTTTGGCGGTGATGGTGGCTACCTGGATTATCTGCTCACGGCCTTTGATAGGCTTCGAGGCTTTCTTAAGCTCGTTAGCGATAACCCCGGCCGCTTTTTCGATGCCTCGTTTCAGGCCGAGTGCCTCGGCGCCGGCAGCGATATTTTTAAAGCCCTCTTCGATGATAGCTCCGGCCAGAATCACCGAGGTGGTGGTGCCATCGCCGCAGGCATCGTTGGTTTTAGAGGCGGCTTCCTTAACTAGCTGGACGCCCATATTCTCCAGGGGGTTGGGAAGCTCGATATCCCTGGCAATGGTAACACCGTCATCGATAACCGTCGGCGCACCAAATCTCTTATCTAGCGCCACCGGATGGCCCTTAGGTCCAAGAGTTACTTTGACTGCGTCAACTAACACATCAATACCTTTTTTAAGAGTTTGCCTGACTTCTTCGCCAAATATTATCTGTTTTGCCATTTTGCCTCCTTAAATTTTTAATTTAATTAACTGGTTACTATAGCGATTATCTGTGGTTCCGGTATGAATAGGTAGATCTCGCCATCAACCTTGTACTCGGCGGTATTGGCGAACCTGGGATAGACGACCACATCGCCCGGTTTGACGCTCATCTGTTCGTGTTTGCCGTCTTTGCCGATCCTACCCGGCCCTACGACGACAACGGTGCCTTCCTGGGATTTCTCCTGCGCCGTATCCGGAATAACGATGCCTCCCTTGCTGACCTCTTGGCTTCCGCCTGGTTTGACGATTACGAAATTCTGTAGTGGTTGCAGTTTAAATGCCATAAAAAATCCTCCTTATCCTTAAAATATTTTGTAGGGACTTAATTTTATTAGCAGTCTCGGTGTGAGACTGCTAACCAAGATATAATAACCTAGTTGAGTTGATACCGCAACCCGATTAAAAAGCAATTATAGCCAGTAAAAGGCTATGAAGGCAAAATAATAACAGATTACGCAGGTATTCTTTTAATAGCTATATCATAGTAACGAATGCTATCTATATCATGCAATCAAGCTAGCGTAAGACCGGGTATCACATCCATATCCAGATTGCTCATTTTGCCTTTTTTTAAACTAAAGTAACCGCAAGCGGCGATGATAGCAGCGTTATCGGTACAGAGTATCAATTCGGGTATCAACACCGGTATGGTCGAAGATTCTTTGAACCTGACGCGAAGCGCCTTGTTGGCGGCAACACCGCCAGCCAGCATTATCTGCCTCACCCGATGTTCCCTGGCGACCGACAGGGTTTTAGTAACCAGC
>DAOUMG010000019.1:0-2725 GCA_034411935.1 Dehalococcoidaceae bacterium | reverse complement strand
TATAGTGGTTCGGTATTTCAGACATAGTGTCCTGAAAGGCATCGTAAAACCCTAAGGTCGTGCTGAATATATGGCTATTATAATAAGGCTCTTTACTGAAGTCCCATTTCCTAAGAAGCTCCTCCATCCACTGCTGTACTTCCAGATAACCTTCTTGAATAGCTTCCATCGGTAAATTACCAGACATTGTTTTCCTCCCCGATACTTTAGTTATCGGCTATCATTATATACCCCTTTGATACAGAAGTAAGGGGGGCTTTTAAAGCCCCCCGAAGTGCTAATTTATAACTCGTTAGCCCTGTTATTCGGCTTTTGACCTTCTGGTAGCCATGAAGTAGGGAATAAGCAGTAGGATGATAGCTGGTACACCGAAGATTATAGCTCCCAGCCAGGCGGCGGTGGTGTACTTCTCAATTACCAGCGTACCCGCCAGGTGCTGTATCGCCAGCAAGAGTAACAGCAGGCCGATAACGCCCATCAACCAGTCGTACCACTTTACGGCTATTTTTTTATTGCGTATCCACATCGCTAGAAGTGTCAGGCCTACCCCTAATACCAGAGCCACGAAGAACCATAAAGGACTCAAAACATTCATGATATTACCTCCTTATACTCCTTGTTTTAAATATATGTCCCGTGAAGACCATTTACCGGTTCGCTATCCATGTTGTCCCACCAGGACTCGGGGTTTTTCATACCATAGCCGAAAGTGCCTTCCATCTGGGCGAAGAAACCGTTAAAGAGGGTAGTATTAGCCGTTGTCGCCTTAATAATCTCGTGGATGAAGCTACCATGTAGCTCGGTGAAGGGGCAGACGGCCTGGCAGGCCATACAGAAGGTGCACAGCCTGGTTGTCAGTCGGAAACCGTTGAAGCCGGTAGGCTGGTAAGCCTCGGCATCCCAGGACGGATCGCCTTTGGGCAGGGCGTTAAACGGGCAGCCTTTATCGGCGCATATCTTGCAGGTCTTACAGAACTTAAATACACCGAAATCAATTGGCTTGGTGGGTGCCAGCGGCAGGTCGGTTATTATACGGTTCATACCTCTTAAAGTTGACCCCTCATTTGGCGAAATAAGTACGAAACACATACGACCATGCTCGCCTATACCCGACATATAGCCGAACGGGGCCGAGCCGCCGACGCCGTAGTTATAGCTTTGGTAAGAAGAGAGGCCCTGGTAGCCAAGAGCACGGATGAATTCCTGTATCTGGATGCTCTTCATCGGCATCGTGCTGTAGCAGATATGAGTTGAGGCACCACCGTGGGCTGTCGGTACCCTTATGGCCGTCTCGGTAGGCTCGGCCATTGTCCAGGTTATTACATAATTACACTTATTGGGTATAACATATTTGGTACCGTCATAGGAGCCATATTCGGTATCCTCAAACTCATAGGTCTTGCCGCTACCGTCATACTTAAGGAATAACTTTTTTATGTTAGGGGTTATTTCACTAACACCAACATCGCTACCGCCGACATAGCGGGCAAAGGCGCGTACCATTCGGGTATTAGTCTCCGGGTCGCCGGTCCACTTGGGGATACCTAGTTGCTCAGGCGTAGCTGCTTCCTGGATACCTGTCCAATCGTTCTTATTCTTGGCTGCGTACATGTAGTTTAGCCAGCCGCCGCGGCTCTTGGCGGTACCCTCACCCATAGCTATATCCCTGGTGGTACGGCCCAGCAAGCCCATCGAGGCTACTATTACCCCTTCGTTATTGACCAGAGGTTCCCAGTCCGGGAAGCGGTCCTGAATATGTTTCTTCAGGATTTCCGATTTGTGCTCTCTGCCATAAATGGCGTCTTGTTCCTGGCTTCTGCTATAGCTCTGAGCATTGGTAATCCGCTGGTCCATACGTTGTACCAGTGACCAGTCGATATCAAAAGATGGGTCTTCAAAATCCCTTTCTTTTACATACCATGGAAAATTACGCAGCGCTTTGGTGGAGCTTGTTACTTCATCCAGGTCACTGAAAATAGGAGCAGTAGCTGCGGCGGCACCCAGGCCGGCAGCGCTAAAACCCAGGGCTTTCATAAAGTCCCGCCTGCTTAATGTACTGTGGTATTTAGCCATATTTCCTCCTTAAATAATAGGATTTAGGTTAGTGAATTGTTGGTTTCTTTTATCTGTTCTTTAGTACTACCTCCCTTATTCGTTTTGAATAATTCAGCCATTTAAAACGAACTGTTTAAACATTTTTACAGCGATGCTGCGTTCTTTTTAGGATGGGCTTTTATTATTGTTTGAAGAGAACGCAGCATCGTCATTTTTAGATTAACCGGCTGCCTGCCGGTTTCGCCGCCAGACCAGTGTTCCAGCGATGGCCAGGAAAATAAGGGTTATAACGCCGAATATAAGGAGCCCCATCCATGCTGCTGTTGGCTCGATTTCGTTCATCGAACCAGCGTAGTGTGCGATACCACCGTAGAGTGCCAAGAAGGCAAAAGCTCCTAGCACCCATTCATACCATTTAATCACAACACCTTTCTTGATCAACAGCATAGCTCCGATACCGAATATTAAGCCTAGTAATAAACCTAACCACATAATATTAATCTCCTTTTCTCTACCGCATTGAATCGATTCCGTAGGTCGGCATAACGCCAAAGCGGTCATTAAAGTAGGAATCCTGCGTCTTATGGCCATAGTCGAAGGCCTTATCCATGTTGGTAAAGAATCCATCGAATAAAGAGGTATTAGCGACCGTCATCTTCACCAACTGATG
>DAOUMG010000018.1:0-2684 GCA_034411935.1 Dehalococcoidaceae bacterium | reverse complement strand
CTCTTTCTGAAATCGGCCAGCGCACCGTTAATCAGTTCATCCGGCACCTGGCTCAGGTTGGCATTTATCGCCGACTGAATTGTAAAGTCGCCCCACTGTTCTGTCTTTTCAGGCGGCTTGATTAGATGCCTTTCCACACAGTAATCAAGGAGAGGCGTACCCGGATAGGGCACAAAGCTCATATAGATATATGGCGGCCTGTCCAGCCTTTTAATTAGCTCCTGGGTTTTATTGAAATCATCAACCGTCTCGGTAGGTATCTTCTCCATTAGATAGAGGCGCGGGGTAATCTTATTTCTTACCAGCTCCCAGAAGGTCTTTTCCATTTTTTCAAGGTCAACACCTTTACAGAGGAACTCAAGCATTCTCTGGCTGCCGGTTTCCACTCCCAGACCTACCGATTTACAGCCTGCCCGAGCCATCAGCACCACTTCCTCCCGGCTTAAATCCGCCCTGGCTTCGGTATCCCATTTTATATTGAGCTTGCTATCAATCATCAGCTCACAGAACTTGTGCAGTCTCTTTCGGTTAAAGGTAAAGTTATCCTCAAAAAAGCGGATAAACCTAACATTGTATTTCTTCTTGAGGTGCTTTATCTGAGAGACGATACGCTCCGCTGGCATCGCCGCCGTATAACCTTTGTGAAAGGGCAGATTATAACAAAAAGTACAGCGGAAAGGGCAGCCTCGGCTGGTATTTAGCGATATTGCCGAGTACCTTTTAATATCAACCAGATGCCAGGCCGGGTCGGGAAGCTCGCTCAAGTCTTTTATAAAGGGCCGGGATTCGTTTATTTTTACCCTCCCGTTTTCCCGATAGGCTATGCCTTTAATGGCATCTAGCCTGCCTTCTTTCTTTTCAAGATAGCCGACCAGTTCCAGCATGGTATATTCACCGGCACCGATAACCACGTAATCAACAAAGGTTTCCTCAAGTACCTGCTCCGGCAATATGCTGGCATGGACATTACCCCAGACGATTTTAACTTCCGGCAGCAGCTTTTTAAAGGCGATCGACTGCTCTATGGCACCATTGATATCCGGCCCGGTAAGTATGGCGAAACCGATTACATCCGGCTTGAAACCAATAAAATCAGCCGGCTGCCTGGGGTCTATATTGTTATCATAGACCATAATCTGGTAGCCATTTTTTTCTAAAACGGCGGCAATGAATAGAATGCCGTTAGGTAAAGTACAATATGTTTTGCCTGGTTTATCTAGCTTAGCATGTCCCGTAGCTGGATTTACTAGCAGTACTTTCATATAAACTTCCCTTCAATAGTTTAAAATATCCTTACTGGTTTTTCACCTTTGAGTTCCATATCTCCGGTCAGGTAATTAACTTTATTCAAATACTTACGGGCAAGTTCAGCCGCCCGGGTAACATTATCGCTGGTAGCCGCCGGCCAGGGGCAATTACCTACTTTAAAATAACCATCGATTCTCAAGGTTATATTTTTATCAATGTTTGCTATAAATATAGCCACCTTTTCAATTTCCTGGGCATCTATCATACGCGGGATTAGCAGGCATTCGGCTTGCATCTTTTTACCCGAATTGTAGATGGTTTTGAAGTTCTCAAGCATTTTTTTATTGGAGTGCCCTGTATAACTGCGATATATATTATCTGAAACGGCTTTTATGCTAAAGACGACCTCGTCGATATGGGTTAAATCTATTAGCTTTAGTCCGTTGGTAAGCATAATATTATAGCTGTTAAATCTCTTATGCAGTTCCCTTGCCAGCGCCGGCAGTTCAGGGTCTAAGGACGGCTCGGTGCCGATGAAAATAGCTCTCTCTATATCCAGTTTCTGAAGCAGCCCCAGCACTTCTTCCAGCGATAAAAATCGCGTCGGTGGATCCTGGGGATTTCTTTTTACCACCTCATCCACCCAGTTATCAACCAGACTGAAATCCAGCTTCTCATAGTTACAAAAGCAGCCGCGGCACTTCAGGTTACACTCCGTCCAGAAGTGGATAGTCGCCGACCTGAAACTTGGCTCATAAACTATGTGATAGACTCTCACCAGACCTCACGAGCTATTATATACCCTTCTAAATAAAAGGTGCCAAACGATGGTTTGGCACATGATAGCTTGCTGGGGGGAAGTATTAAACCTCCCCCCAGCAAAGTTGCGCATTCTATGCGGCACTACGTTTGCGACGCCATGCTAGTGATGCAGCTACTACCAGCAATATGATCGCCGGCAAGCCGAGTATCAGCCACATCATTCCGGCTGCTACTGACTCAAGCTCGTAAAGCGAGCCCCAGGTATTCTGGATGGTGAATGCTAAAAGAAGCAGCCCCACAATACCTATGAGCCATTCGTACCAGGTTACCGATACATTATTTTTACGCAGCCATCGAACCAGTGCCAGCAGGATAGCGCCAGATATAGCTCCTATTATAAAAGGCCACATAACTTATTACCTCCTAAATAACTGACTATATTAATTTTTGCTACCACTGCTTGACGCCGAAGCCCAGCAGAGTATCGTAAGGCCAGCTTTGCAAGTCGCGCTCCCACCAGCCGTTGAACTCATCAGCCGTCTTCTGTCCCCAGTAGCCGAAACTCTTCTCCATAGTAGAGAAGAAACTGTTGAATATCGGGGTAACGCCAGACACTGCCCTTACTAACGGGTGAATAAAGGCGTCCTCGCCGTGGTTAAACGGACAGACCACCT
>DAOUMG010000017.1:0-2875 GCA_034411935.1 Dehalococcoidaceae bacterium | reverse complement strand
GAAGAATGGCTCATGCTGCCTGCCTTCGCTCAATAAGTCTTTCCAGGCGCCCGGCAATAATTGTAAGCAGCAGCCATTCTTCGTTTAGAAACGGGCCTATATGCACTTCCGGCCTTTTCTCCAGGTAACAGATTTCTATAGTACCCCGTTTTACATTGTCTACTTCTATATCTGCTGATAGCTTCCACTCCGTATCTACATAGCCCAAAGAGCGGAATTGTTTGTCATCAACGACTATTCTGGCGCGGGTAATCGCCGGATACTGCCACCCGGCAGGAAGTATTTCGACAACCCGTTGATAGACCTTGGGTAAAGAGGTCTTTGGATTATCAACAACCTGGGCAACAGAGTAAATACAGGCAAGTTCCTTGGAACGTTCGTTTAGATGTCCTACCAGTTGAGAGTATGCCGTCTCCACTGCCTCTAGTGCAGTAACCCGATTACGCAGAACAGTTAATTCGCTTATTAGTTGCTCTCTAGTTTTGTCTCTATCTTTTATCGTAAGTTCTCCCCCATGAAATAACCTGAGGATTCCTCCCTGCCCCCAGCAGTGATACCAGTTATTAAGTTCCAGCCGGAGTTATTGGAGATGCCCCCTTTTTAGTACCAGACGGAATGAGAGTTTTCTGGCCCTTTAGCAAACGAACTCCTTCGCCCTGGTGAACTCCTCCGGGCTTAAGTTGCCCAAGGCTCCATGGGGCCGATGTCTATTATACTCCTCCCTCCAAGCTTCTATCTTGTCACGAGCGTCCTCAAGGGATAGGAACCAATTTTCGTTCAAGCACTCCTGTCGTAGTCTACCATTGAAGGCTTCAATGAAAGCGTTGTCCGTAGGCTGACCCGGACGGCTGAAATCTAATGTTACGCCGTTCAGATAAGCCCACTGGTCGAGAATCTTGCTGATAAACTCAGGGCCGTTGTCCACTCTAATTGTCTTGGGTAGATTTCTCTCCAAACTGATCCGCTGTAGAACCTCTACCACCCGATGCCCATCAAGATGCGTGTCCACCTCAATGGCTAGACTCTCACGGGTATAGTTATCGACTAACGTTAGGAGCCTAATTCTCTGTCCATTAAAGAGTTCGTCATGCATAAAATCCATGCTCCAACCATCGTTTGGTCCCATGGCCTCCAATCTCTCCATTCTCCGATGCGCGCTGGCATGCCGCCGGGGCTTCTTGGGACGCATCATAAGCCCCTCCAACCTGCAAAGGCGGTAAACCCGCTTATGATTGATCCGCCAGCCTTCTCTTCTGAGAAGAACGTGTAGCCTCCGGTAGCCGTAGCTTACCCGGGCATAGGCCAAGTCTCTCAGCCTTATTCTTAGAGCCACCTGCTCATCGGCCCGACTTAGATAGCGACAACTGGTGCGAGACAAAGTTAGTACCTTGCACACTCTCCGCTCGCTTACCTGGTAGCATAAGCGCAGCACCTTCGCCACCTCCCGTTTCAGAGCAGGCTCTAGCCTTTTTTTCTCAGCACATCCTGTAGCATCTGCTTGTCTAAGGAGAGATCAGCTACCAACTGCTTTAGCTTGCGATTCTCCTCTTCAAGAATACGGAGCTTTCTAACTTCAGCGACACCCATGCCGGCGTATTTCTTCTTCCACCGGTAGAAGGTCTGCTCGGCAATCCCCATCTTACGGCAGACTTCGGGAACAGGTGTGCCCGCCTCAGCTTGCCTCATGGCAAATGCTACCTGCTCCGGACTGTAGCGTGAGCTCTTCATGGAACAACCCTCCTCTCAAAATGTGATTATCCCATAAAACTCTCACTCTTGTTGGCACATTTTTCGGGGAGCAGGTCATGAAAAGGGTACACACCGGAGCAAATCATCAACAAACTATGTGAGGCTGAGATCATGCTTGGCCAAGGTGCCACTCTCTCTGTAATCTTAGAGAAGATCGACGTTAGCGATGCCACCTCCTACCGCTGGCATAAAGACTATGGCGCCATGAGGGTAGAGCAGGCGAAGCGCCTCAAGGAACTGGTGCAGGAGAACTCCCGTTTAAAGAATCTGGTTGCCGAGTCTTCTATGGATAATGCTATCCTCAAAGAAGCCGCCCGTGGAAACTGCTAGGCCCGTTCCCGCAAACGTAAGAAAGTAATACAGGGTTGCCGAACACTCATGGTTGCGGAAAGGCGGGCTTGCAGAGTGCTTGGCCAAGCGAGGGCCACGCAGCGGTATGGTCCATCTCCACCACGTGACGAGAAGAGGCTTACCGAGGATATCATTGCTCTGGTGACTAGATATAGACGGTATGGTTACCGCAGGATAACAGTCTTATTAAATAATGATCATTGGGGGAGAGTGAATCATAAAAGGGTGGGGAGGATCTGGCAAAAGGAAGGATTGAAAGTGCCCAGGAAGCAACCCAAAAGGAAAAGGCTATGGCTTAATGACGGTTCGTGCATCCGCCTCAGGCCGGAGCATAAGGACCAAGTTTGGAGCTATGATTTCATGATAGACTGCGCGTCTGATGGCAAGACCTTCAAAATACTCAACATCATCGATGAATACTCCAGGGAGTCCCTGGCTATCTTGGTAGCCCGTAAGATTACCAACCAGGATGTGATTTGTTTAACCTGTTTATCTTCCGTGGTATACTAATGTATATCCGCTCGGATAATGGGCCGGAATTTACGGCTAAAACTGTCCGGAACTGGCTTAACAAGCTTGGTGTGAAGACATTGTTTATTGAACCAGGTAACCCTTGGAAGAATGGATATATAGAATCCTTCAATGGGAAAATGAGAGATGAGATTCTAAACCGGGAGACCTTTACCACGCTTCAGGAAGCTGGGGTATTGATAGAAAAGTGGCGTAAGGAATATAATCAGGTGCGACCGCATAGTGCCAGGAATAACCAGCCGCC
>DAOUMG010000016.1:0-4596 GCA_034411935.1 Dehalococcoidaceae bacterium | reverse complement strand
GCCGTTAAGTCGGTCATAGGATAGGGGGTTCTCGTCTTGTGGACAGCATAAAGTAGTTACCACGCTTAACCCCCCTTTTCATTCGGGCAAGCGTTCAGGTCAGGGCTTTTCACTTCGTATTCGGTTGTTAAAGTGCTTCGTGTTTTGTGTTTGTTTAGCTTCATTTTCCAACAAAAATACATAAGGTAAAATTTCAAGAACTAGCTATATAACCGTCCCTCTCCTCTAGGATTGAAGTGAGTTTTGACAAGGTAAAAGCTTGCTTATTAATCAGTTGATTCAGGCTTCCAAAGGGTTATCCGGTAATCATGGATTTGCATGACGATGATTTTGTCAGCTGGAAGCAACTTAATGTATTGCCAAAGACTTAAGCAAGGTGTATTATTAAAGAAAAGTGCCATAGTCTTTAATAACGAAATGCGCTATTAAAGAGGAGTTTAATAATGGATGCGGCTCTATATAAAAACAGTCCTTCTGGAAAGCTGGTCCGGGCTACCGGTGGATATTGGGCGTTTGTCCCAAATGCCTTGCCTCCCGCTATTGAGTGGGATACTGAATTGGTAGCTCAAATATCCAAGGCTGACCTGGCGGTAGGAACCCTTTCCGGACTTGGGGAAACTCTGCCTAATCCACACCTGTTAATCTATCCTTTTATCAGGAGAGAGGCTGTACTGTCTTCACGTATTGAAGGCACACAATCATCGCTTTCCGATCTACTTTTGTTCGAGGCAACGCAAGTTGAGAAACAGAGGGACGTCAAGGAAGTCCAAAACTACGTACACGCGATGGAGTTCGGGCTTAAGAGACTGACTGAGTTGCCGCTAAGCCTACGCTTCATCCGCGAGTTACACGGCATTCTCATGGAAGGGGTTCGTGGAGAGCATGCCGCTCCTGGTGAATTTCGTCAGTCGCAAAATTGGATAGGCTCAGCTGGAGCGACTCTTAATGAAGCGACTTTCGTACCGCCGCCAGTAGCGGAGATGCAGGAATGTCTTAGCCAATTAGAGAAGTTTCTCCACTCCGATACCAGACTGCCGCCTGTCGTTCAGGCAGCCATGGTGCACTATCAATTTGAGACTATTCATCCGTTCCTGGATGGCAATGGGCGTATTGGCCGGCTTCTCGTGACTCTTCTGCTCTGCCAGAAGAATGTTCTCTCTAAACCGTTGCTTTACCTGAGCGCCTTCTTTGAGCAGCACCGGCCGGAGTATTACGAATTTTTGTTGAAGGTCAGCCAGGGCGGCGAGTGGAGAAAATGGATCGAGTTTTTCTTGCAGGCGGTCACCGAACAATCGGAGGACGCTGTAGCAAGGTCACGTCACCTCCTGGAGCTTCTCCGTGGCTACTCCCAGTTAGCACGGGAGAAGCATTTACCGCCAACGGCGGGACAACTGGTTGAGCTGATTTTTATGAAGCCAGTACTGAACGCCAAGACAGCCCAGGAATTCCTGAAGGTGAGCTATCCGTCAGCCCAATATGCCCTGATTTCTCTGGAGAATGTAGGTATCCTGACCGAGATTACCGGCCGCAAGCGAGACAAGGCTTATTCAGCTAAAGAAATCCTTAAAGCTCTAGATGGGGAAATAACTCCCGGTTAATTTTCCGGGATATGAGCAGAAAAAGTAATGCGTGCGTGTATACATCGTGGTAGCAAGCAAATAGGTGGAAGTTGCGTCGAGGTCGAAAGTGGTGACCAGAGACTACTTGTTGATCTGGGTCTTCCGCTAGACGCAGAAGGAGATGGATCTCAATATCTACCCCAGATTCAAGGTCTGAACGAAAAGGACCCGTCGCTACTAGCTATTCTGGTTTCCCATCCACACCAGGATCATTTTGGTTTGCTTGCCTATGTGAGCCAGGAAATTCCAACTGGTATGGGACCAGCCGCCCGTAGGATAATGGCGGCGGCGGCTCCATTCCTACCCGGCGATTGGATAACCCCCGCGCCAGGCTGGGATTTCGTGTCAGAGGTGCCAATTAACATCGGACCATTCCGTGTGACCCCTTTTCTTATTGACCACTCCGCCTACGATGCATATTCTCTATTGATTGACGCAGAAGGCAGGCGTTTGTTCTATAGCGGTGATTTTCGGGCACACGGTCGAAAGTCGCCGCTATATGAGAGATTCGTTACTCATCCACCTTGTCCTGTGGATGCACTTCTCGTTGAGGGATCATCTCTTGGCCGATTGGATGACGACAAGCATTTCCCTTCGGAAACGGAAATTGAGGATGAGCTGGTACGCATGTTCGTTGAAGCCGAAGGCATAGTACTATTACATACATCTGCACAGAATATTGACCGGATTGTGTCCATATTCCGAGCGTGCAAAAAATCCGGGCGAAGACTTGTGATTGACCTCTATGCAGCTGCTATTCTTGAAGCTACCGGTAATCCTAGAATCCCGCAGTCGGATTGGCCAGAAGTGGCATTATATATACCCCAAGCGCAGCGTGTACAGATAAAGAATAACGCGTGGTTCGACTTGTTAAAGAGGCACTCCGCTCATCGCATATTCATAGATAATCTTAAGGACATGTCCGGGAAGTCGGTGCTGCTATTCCGCCCAGTTCATCGTGCCGATTTAACAAGAGCAGATTGCCTTACTGGAGCAGTATATGTCTACTCACAGTGGGAAGGTTATTGGGAGAGGGAATCCTTTAATAGTTTGCGGAGCTGGTTATTGAACCACAAAATTGTTGAGCGGCACATTCATACCTCCGGGCATGCCAGCGTTGCCGATTTGAAAAGATTTGTTTCTGCACTGTCACCATGCAAAGTTATCCCAATACACACGTTCATGCCTGAGCGATACCCAGCTCTTTTCGCCAACGTGCAATTACACAACGATGGAGAATGGTGGGAAGTATAAATGATAGGAAACAGACGATTATCAGATTCTTTTCTGAAAAACCTTAAGGATGGTATCTATAATCCTATAGTCCAGAGAGTAAGGTTAGATAAGGACCTTGATATGGAGTTTCGGGGCACATATTTAAACATTTACTATCAAGGCCATAGTATCCTGAATCTCAAAAATAATGGCAGTATTATGATTGACAAGAAATTTCTGCGTGGGGTAGAAGAGAAAGTTCCCAGTTCATTTAAAACCAACGAAGACGTTAATGCCTATATGGAATCTCTTCCAAACATCAAGGATAATGTCACATATTGTCCCAATGAGGCGGGTATTAGGTCTTCAAAAAGCAGAGAACTGGAATTCGAGCAGCTACTTATACGGGCTAATAACTTGGAAAGTCGCAATAACTCCGAGTACATAATTCTCGATCGCCAATACGTGGTGAATCAAGGGGTTGATAGATGGGACCTCGTAGCCTTGAGATGGCCAATCGAAAAGCGAGGCAGACCTTATCAGGAAGGTTTCTTGTCCATTATTGAAGTGAAATACGCTCAAAATCCTGATATACAAAACATTAAGAGCCAGATCGAGAGGTATGCCCGCTATTTGGAAACGCATTTACCAGAAATCTGTGAAGATATGAAGAGTATTCTTGTGCAAAAGTTAGACTTTGGGTTACTAGCAAAAACTGAGGGACAGATGAAGCGTCTTCGAGAATTACCCATCAAACCTGACATTGCGGAGACCGAGGTCATCATTTATTTGATCGATTATAACCAGAATAGCGATCTTAAGAAGCGAGCTGAGAAAGCTGGAAAGCCAGCTTTTCAAGGGAAAGTTCATGTCGCTCTTGGAGGACTGGCACTCTGGCAATCTAATTTATCAAAATTTGGCGATACTACTTAGATAATTCTGGGCGCGAGGGAAGCATAATGGCAGACGTTAACATTGCCGTAAATAACGGAATCGAGAAAATAATTCATGATTTCCAGATTCACCCGCATTACTACTTCACAGAAGAAGATATAAGATGGCGATTATTGAGGGAAATCGAAAATGATTTGGCATTAGCTGGTTCAGAGCAGATTCCTTTTCCTAAAGGTGTTACATCAGTTATCCATACCGAGTATCCCACACCCTTCCGATGCTCAATGAGTGAGCGTCAGTTTAAATTGCTGGATTTTGCGGATACAAAAGGACAAAGAGGGCATTTCGACATCGCTATTTTAAATAAGAAGTCAGCAAGCCAATGCGAATTTGAGATTCTACGTTCTCAATATTACAAGCCTTTTTGTGAAAAACTAAAGTCTGGCAGAATACAGCTTCCTCTTCTCGATTATGCCATTGAATTAAAACTCTTTCGCGATCTGGCACATCCTAATCGAACTGAGTCAGCCAGGCAACAGGCGGAATATGCGGTACAGGCTATTTTAAAGTTAGAAGCCACCTTACAACCTAATGACTACTATCATGAGCCGTTCGCTGTTCGTGGCATAGCGCTTCTTTTTGATAATTCCGACTTAGCTTTTGAGAACAATATGGAAATTGCTCGGGAACAATTCTGGGAAAGATTCAGGGAACTGATTGATTGGAATCCCCTTTCTTCTAGGCTCTCATGTATCTGGGTATCTCCACACAAGAAAGTGGAATTCCAGGGAAAAGGAATCTTTGACCAAGGAGTTTTGTATGAATGAACCAGATAGCCAACAGAGAGGTCTAGCCGGTGAATATTACG
>DAOUMG010000015.1:0-13978 GCA_034411935.1 Dehalococcoidaceae bacterium | reverse complement strand
TACCGGTAAGATATCCAGTTCCCAGCCGACTATGATACCTGATTCTTCTACCTTTTTTCTGGCGTAGGGATAGACATAGTCCGGCGAGCCGGGGCCGACACCTATTATGTATGCTTTATTGTTCATTATGTTTACTTATTATTACTGAACAGCTTTGGATGAAGAATCTTAGCCAGTATTTCCAGTCCATCTACGATTCTAGGCCCGGTACGGCTGATATAGTCGCTATTAACACCATAGACACGGCCGTTCTTCCTGGCGTCCATGCCTAAAAGACGCTCATCCTTCAAAGCGGCATCAAGCGGTTCGTCAATATTCTTGCCGTAGCCGGTCTCCACTATGATTACATCGGGATTCTTTTCTATTACTTCTTTAACTTTGGGATATGGGTAATAGTCACCGAATTCCCGCCCTATATTGACACCGCCGGCTAATTCGGTCAGGGTATCGCCTATGGTTCCCGAGCCGAAAGTTTTCCAGGTCTCGTGCTCATGAATATAGAACACGCTCGGTTTCTGCCCTTCTTTAAGAGTTGAAATATTATCTCTAACCTTTTTAAGACGCTCTTCTAATTCTAAAATGAGTTTATACGCTTCTTTAGAACTACCGATGCACTTTCCTGTTAAAGCTATCGCTTCAAGTATTTCCTTGGGACTCTTAGGCTCTAACGCCAGGATAGTAAAACCTGTTTTTTCAAGTTCCGGAATTATTTCTTTTAAGTGGATTGAGGCTGCCAGTATCAGATCTGGTTTTTTACTGGTAATCTTTTTAATACTAACAGTACTATAGCCGCCAACCTTATCCTTGCTTTTAGCCGCAACGGGGTAGTCACAGTATTCGGTTACGCCGATGAGCCTATCTTCTGCTCCTAAAGCGTATATAATCTCCGTATTAGCCGGTGCCAGAGAAACAATCCTTTTTGGCTTCTTAGCAACTGTAAACTGCCTGCCAAGCTGGTCCTTCATATCTATGGGATAATTCACCTTTTTTATTTCTCTTTTCCTATTATTTACTTTATTTAATTAAAATAGCCATAAAAAACCCTCGTCCCCTGGGACAAGGGTATGTTCATGTTTATAAAAAACATGGAACACCCCTGTTTCCGCGGAGAGTCCAAAGCTCATGGATTTGAGGTTCTGGCTCCTGGCTTAAAGTCCAGTCACATTAGGCGGTACTGCGTCGGATTCTCACCGAGCTTACCTCGTCACCCTTTAAAGGGTGCTCCATACCGTATTTACTTATCGGCAACTATACGCCTTGTATTAGCTTAAGTCAAATTGTAGTATTCTAGGGACGGAGATTTCCTGCCATATATTCACGAACTTGCTTAAGACCTTCTTCACCGGTACATAGTACCTGTTCCTTGCGGCTACCGTCGCGGTAGGCGGTTATGCCTTTAAGCCCCAGTTCGTAAGCCATCAAAAAAAGGTTTGCGATATCCTGCCTGGTGGCGCTTTCGGGGAAGTTGACCGTCTGCGAAATGGCGTTATCGGCATGTTTCTGAAAAGCCGCCTGTATTTTTACGCACCAGGTCGGGTCTATATCGCCGGTGGTTACGAATATCCTTTTAAACTTCTCGGGAATGCCATCAATATCGGTAAGCTTTTTACCCGTTGCCAGCTCCTCCAGAACTTCTTTGGTGAAGACCCCTTTTTTACGAGCCATCTCTTCAAAGATGGTGTGGACATCAAGTAGCTTTTCACCATCCAGTATGTTCCTAACGAAAGCCATGGAAAAGATGGGGTGTATGCCGCTTGAGCAATTGGCTATCAGGCTTACCGTGCCCGTATTAGTAAAAGTAATACAGGATGCGTTTCTCATCTTTCTACTATCAGCATCATGGATACTTCCCTTAAAAGCGGGGAAAACGCCCCGCTCTTTTGCTAGCTCGCTGGAGGCCTTATATACTTCTTCTTTTATAAACGCCATTAATTCATCAGCCAGGGACACCGCCTGCTCTGAATTATATGGAATTCCTAGCCGGATTAGCATATCGGCAAAACCCATTAACCCCAGGCCTATTTTGCGCGTTTTTTTGGTCATCTCCTCTATCCGAGGCAATGGGAACCTGTTAACATCTATCACATTATCTAAAAACCTGACGGCTTTCTTGATTATATCTAAAAGCTTTTCGTAGTTTATTTCGTAGCTTTCGCCCGCATTTTTCAGCACCCTGGTAAGGTTAATTGAACCCAGATTGCATGATTCGTAGGGGAGTAGTAGTTGTCCACCGCAGGGGTCGGTGCTATCAAACCTTCCCAGATGCGGCGTCGGGTTACTCTCGTTTATCCTGTCTGTAAAAACTATGCCCGGGTCGCCCGTTTTCCAGGAATGCTCCACTATTCTGTCAAAGACCAGTTTCGCCTTTAATCTGGTTACCGTATAACCAGTTCTTGGATGAATTAAGTCATAGTCGGAATTCTCTTTAAGCGCCTTCATAAAACCATCGTCAATCATGACCGATATAGCAAAGTTAGTCAGACTACGCGGATCTTCCTTGGCGTCGATGAACTTTAAAATATCAGGGTGGTTAACATTTAGGCAGGCAGAATTACAGCCGTAGCGCACGCCTCCCTGCCTTATATAGCCGGTGGCTTCCGAATATATATTTATCAATTTAACCGGTCCACCGGCGATACCGTTAGCACTGGCGATATTATCTTTTTCCGGCCTGATATCCGAAAAAGAGAATCCGGTACCGCCGCCGTATTTATGGACGATAGCCGCTTCTTTCAAGGTCTCAAAGATAGATTCTAGAGAATCCTCAACCGGCAGGACGAAACTGGCAGATAGCAAGCCCAGTTCACGACCGGCATTAAGCAATGTGGGCGTATTCGGTAGAAACTCAAGGTTTGCCATAATTCTATAAAACTGGTCTTCCCAGTATTTTGTATCCGCTTTGTTATTATAGTTAAGCTCAGCCGAGGCGATTACTCCAGCCACCCTGCGGAACATATCCTCAGGCGTCTCTATTACATTTCCCTGCCTGTCTTTTTTAAGGTATCGTTTCTCAAGGACGATGCGAGCGTTCCTGGTAAGCTTAATGCCTTCCTTTTTTGAGTCTTTTAATAAATCCTTTTCGGTTTCCAATTATCCCCCTTCATTTCCGAGATCATACAGGTTACATTATTAAGATACTTTCTGGCCAGTTCGGCTGCTTTTTCTACATCCTCTCCGGTAGCGGCTCTCCAGGGGCACCCAGGTACCGGGAAATAGCCGATAATCCTGAAGGTTAAATCTTTATCTATGCCACTCACAAATCTGGACAGTTTTTCAACTTCTTTTGAGTCTATATATTCTGGTATAAGCACCGTTTCAGCCTGAAGCTTTTTACCTCCATAATAAATCTTCTTAAAGTTTTTAAGTATCTTCTCATTGCCCTTTCCCGTGTATTCCTTATGGATATCATCTGAAAAGGCTTTAAGGCTAAAGATAACTTCGTCTATATCCGACATATCGGTAATCTTTAACCCGTTGGTAAGTAATATATTATATGAGCTATTTCTTTTATGTAAAGCACATGCCAGTTTCGGCAGTTCGGGGTCTATGGCTGCCTCGGTACCCATAAAGATAGCGTATTTTATTTCCAAGCCTTCGGTAAGCTTCATAACCTCATCATATGAGAGAAAACGCTCCGGTTCTTTCGCCAGCGACTTTGAATTCATCTTTTCTATAGCGTTAGCTACCAATCCCAAATCGTAAATTTCGTATCTTTTGTAACAACCCCGACAGTTAAGGTTACATTTCCAGAAATGCAGGTCAAGAGTTTTATATGTGGGTTCGTAAGTTATATGAAATATATTCATTATTTTTAATCTAAATGCAATTTTAGTTACTATTCTTCCTGTGTTATTCGCCTGACCCATAGCCTAGGCGAGATGGAAATTACTTTCTTTAGTTTATCCAGCTTAACTTTTATTTCTTCTGCTACCTTCTCGTTTCCGGCCAGTTCCATGAGTTTGGACTTGTCAAAGCTTAATACCTGCTGCCACAATCCCTCAGGCTCAAGCAAGGTCCTAACTTCATCTTCGCTAAAGTCCGTCTTTTCAACCAGCTTACAGGTTATGGCGTATTCTTTACCGAAGACGCGATTAAGGTTATTATCCTGGCAGTAATTCGTTATTATTTCTCTTATTTCTTCAAGCCGTGTTTTAAGCTCATTTATACTATTCTGTGTTGATACGTAACGTTCAACCGTTTCCGGTATATTTATTCCCGCCTTTTCTTCCTCTTTTTCTTGAGTGCCTTCTGTTATATATTTCTGCCTGTAATAAGGACAATGTTCCGGGAAATCGCAGGGGCAGAAGCTGTTTTCTCTGGCTGGAAAAACTGCTCGCTCTATATTTTCGGCAACATCAAGCACTATCCGCCTGGCGTCATCCAGCTGCTTTTTATTTCTGGCTTCGCAGCTACACAAGCTATTTGTTCTCAGGTGATAAAGACATAGCTTTTCGACAGGGAAAAGCCACAACTGGTCGGCGGCTAACTGATATAAAGTAAGCTGAAGATTCTTTTGCAGGTCTTCCTTTGTAAATATTTCCTTGTTACTTTTATAGTCAATGATGGATAAACCGCCAGTTTCTAGTTTATCTACCCTATCTATAAAACCTCCCAGTTTTACACCGCCAATATCCAATTTGAAGTTATATTCAACGGCTATCGGTATCCTATAATTCTGGCTGTTAATCCGCCAGAATTCTGATAGTATTTCTCGGCCGTATTGCCTGTAACTATCTTCCTGTTCGGCAGATTCATAACCCTGAGATACCCAGTTGTCCTCGTAGAAAATAAGCAGTTTCTCAAGCGTCGGTGGCGGTGGCACTTGTACTTTATAGAAACGCTCGGCACACTGGTGTAGCGTTGAACCAAAGCTGAAGTACCATTTAGCCTTTGGTTGAAGTCCGTCTATATACCGCAGCTTATAGCTTAAAGGACAGTTTATATATTGTGATATCTGACTATAGCTTAGCGGTCTCATAATTTTCTAATTAATTATAGCACCGTCGGCCGTTAATACCGAATTAATACCTTCGTGTATAATGTATTTATTAATGGAGAATGTATCTTTTATAGCTGCACTGGGTGCCGGCCTGGCATCCTTTTTATCGCCCTGCGTATTACCTATGGTACCCGTTTATCTGGTTAGTCTGGTTGGGTCAGATATGTTTGAATCTAATTATAGTGCAAAACGCAGAATTCTTTTTCTCCATTCCCTCAGTTTCGTGCTCGGTTTTACCTTCGTCTTTACTGCAATGGGCGCTCTGGTTGGTCTGGCTGGCATAAACATAAACCCGAACTCCATAGTAGTCCAACGGATAGTCGGCAGCCTGCTTATTCTATTCGGTTTTTTTATGCTAGCGACCTTGAAAATCCCCTGGCTAAATATGGAAAAGCGCCTTTCTCCTTCGCTGGGTCGTACCAGCGGCTATCTGCGTTCTTTTCTAACCGGTGCCGTCTTTACCCTGGCCTGGACACCCTGCATCAGTCCCATCCTGGGCAGTATTTTAGCTATAGCCTTTAACTCAGAAACCGCCTGGAACGGGGTTTATCTGTTGCTCGTTTTTTCAATCGGCATGGGTGTTCCTTTTCTTATTATAGGAGCCGCCTTTGATACCCTCATTCCGTTTGTTAAATGTTTAAACAGATATACCAAATGGATTTACGTTGTAAGCGGCGTTTTATTGATAGCCCTCGGCGTTATAATCCTATCTGGCAACATACTCTTTTTGATACCTTAAAAGATAAGGATTACTATTATACTGATATGGTTATTAAACGCTTGTCTTTGGTAGTTTTGCCCCTACTTATACTAGGTCTTGTTGTCGGCGGCTGCCCTAAAATATCGGCTGATAAGGCGCCTGATTTCCAGCTTAATGATACCGATGGCAACACTATTTCCCTATCCGGTTACCTTGGAAGCCCGGTGATGATTAACTTCTGGTATATCGGGTGCGGCTACTGTATTCAAGAAATGGCCTATATACAAGAGGTATATGTTGAATATCAAAACCAAGGTCTTATTATCCTTACCATTAATATAACAGACTCCACGGCCAGTATTACTGAATTTATGCAAAATAATGATTATTCTTTTACCGTACTTATAGATGATACCCATGCCACTGCTACGACATATAATATCTCCGGTTACCCCACTACATTATTCATAGATAAAGATGGTATAATCAGAGAAAGGAAGCCTGGCGCTTTCAGGAACAAAGCAGAGATTGAAGATAGCCTTAATTTAATAATGCCCTGAGTTTTTAGGAGAAACCTATGGGTGATATTCTTAATGAAGCCTACGGCATCGTACAGTGTAAGGAGTGCCCCTGGTACAAGAGTTGCCTGATGCCGATGAGGTTTACAGAAGAAGATATCCGCCGCCAGCTGGAATCATCATCTCCGGGATTTAGCATCCCGCAGGGAGATTTGAGTATACAGAACTTCATTTCCAGCATGGCAACGGCAGCGCAAAATTCGCTTTTGGAAGGCTGTCCCGTTCTTATAGAAAGACTTCGTACCAGCCCGAAACTTGCCCAGAAGGTTAAAGAGATGATGCAGGACTGGAGCAGCCATACCGAAAAGAATGAAGAAAAACCTGGGTAGCCTCTATATTTCCTTCTTTATTTCCTTCTTTATTTCCTTCTTTTTAAAGTAATTCTCAGAGATAAAACAGGCTGCTTTTTCAATGGCGCCCTCTATCTCTTTTGATAGACCGCCCTCGGCTTTATCCGGAATGTATTTAGGCTGAGCGGCTACTATGACCACTTTAACATTGCACAGGTCGCGAAGCTCTTTTAGCATATTTAAAGTGGGCATCAGGTGCAGCGAGAAATCGTTTATCTTGTTTTCAGGTATCTCCTCTATAGAAGCCAGAAATACCTCTCCCGGCTCACGCCCGCAATCCAGGGCATCAACTACGACTATAATCTCCGGCCTTTTATCCGACACTATTATGTTAAATAATAGCTCTCTTACTCCGGTGCCTATATCAAGTACCGCCGCATAAGACGGGACCCGGCAGTGATTTTCAATATACTCTATCACCGCCGGGCCGAAACCGTCATCGCCGAACAAAACGCTACCGCAGCCTAATACCAGAGTCTTCTTCTTATAGTATTCAGGTGCGTAATCCATAACATTTAGTTGGTAAAGGTATCGATTATATTACCTTCGGCATCCTTTATTTCTAGTCTTACGGCAATTCTGCCGTCCAGATTATGGCTGGCGCAGGAAAGGCACGGATCGTAAGCACGGATGGCCATCTCAACCTCGTTAAGTATCGTCTTGTCATAGTTGCCGCCTTTAATAAGTGTCTGGGCGGCTTGTTTGACGGACATATTGATAGGACCGTTATTATGGGTCGTACCGACAATTAAGTTACACTTAGTAACCATTCCCTTCTCGTCAGTGGTATAGTCGTGAATCAGAGTTCCTCTGGGCGCTTCAACGCAGCCGACTCCTCTGGCAGCCCTGGGGGTTACCGGTACTCTTGTTTCCTTACCTGTAATTTCGGGGTCTTTAAGAAGTTCAACTACATGCTCGGCGTTATAAAGCAGCTCGATTAGCCTCGCCCAGTTGTAAAGTAGTGTCTGCTGGGCTGGCCTGCCGAACTTGCTTCGGAACTCCTCAAGTTCCTTCTGCGCCAGCGGGGTGGCTATCTTATCGCAGACATTTATCCTTGCCAGAGTATTGGTTCTGTATATGCCTGACGGCTTATCCAAATCCATCGAGAATTTTCCCCACTTTTTGGCATATGGGAACTTGACGAAAGCCCAGGGCTCGACATGCTCGCCGATGTAGTCCAGGTAGTCTTTGTATTCAAAGTCCTCATAGCTACCATCGGCAGCCATCATGCGACCCTTACCGTCGTAGACATTCAAAGCACCGTCCTTATCAACCGTGCCCAGGAAGCCTGTCTTTATAACAAGCTGGTTTACCAGGTCGAGATATTTTGGAAACAGGTTCTCCTTGGCATAATCAATAGTGAACTTGGCAAACTCAAGCTGTTCCTCGGCCATTTTCATTAGCTTTTCGCGCTCTGCCTCTGTCAAAGGCTTGGAAAAGCCGCCGGGTACAGCAGCCACCGGGTGGATTGACTTGCCGCATAGCATTTCCACCATCTTGGCGCCCATATGACGCATCTTAACCACCTTGCGGCCGATATCGGGCATCTTGTTAGCGATACCGATTACATTGCGTACTGCGTAATCGGCACCGGGCCCCATTACGAAGTCGGCACCTGCCAGGAAATAGAAGTGAAGTATATGCTCCTCTAGATAAGCCGTCGAGTTTGCCAGGTCTCTTAGTTTTTTACCAACCGGCGGCGGCTCGACACCGAAGACGGCATCGGTAGCCTTGGCTGATGCCAGATGGTGGGACAACGGGCAGACACCGCAGATGCGGGTGGTGATACGAGGCATTTCCTCTACGGGCCGACCAATACAGAAGTTTTCGAAGCCCCTAAGCTCCAGAATGGTGAACCTGGCATCGGCTACGTTACCGCTATCATCAAGGTCTATGGTAACTCTGGCGCCGCCCTCTATTCTGGTAACTGGTTGTACAGTTATCGTTTTCATCTTCTCCTCCTAATAATACTTTTACGGCTAGATTATCGCTTTGGTAGCGGGCGCAGACGACCGGCGCCGATGAAGCGGTTAAAAGTAGCCATTCTATCTTCTATCTCTCTGGGATTAAGGCCAACAGAAGAGATAGCGCCCATCATATCGACCATCGGGTTAGCACCCTCACGGATGGGACCGAAACAACCGCGACAGGGCATATAAGCCTTGACGCATCTCGGAGTACCTTCAGAACCACCGCAACCAGCTCTGGTAGCCGGACCGAGACATAGGATGCCCTGCTCGTTAAGACATCTCATATCATCATAGCGGCCAGGGGTGAATTTGGCATTCTGAAGCGGCCTTCTAAGTGTCAATTCCGCTTTTTTCTCCCTCTTTACAGGGCAGACATCGCAGACACTTCGCTCGGCCAAGCTAAAGGACTTGCCTTCAAGTAGAGATGTAATGGCTTCCGCTATCCATTCGGGTACCGGCGGACAACCCGGCAGGCTGACATCGACCTTAATCACTTCGTGAAGGGAATAAACACGGTCTGTCAAAGCAGGCAGACCCTCGCTGGGATTATCTGCCTTATCGGTACTGGCTGTCTGGCGATAGTAGACATCGTAAAGGTCGTTATTGGTAGTCATATTAGCTAGCGCCGGGATTCCACCGAAACAGGCACAGGAGCCAAGGGCGATGATTATTTTACATTTTTTCCTCATCTCCTCGGCAATCTCTTTGTTCTCAGCATTCCGAATAGAACCGCTAATGATACCGACATCTGCTTCAGGTATGTCTATTTCACACTTTTCGCCCATCTGCCCATATAGCTTATGGTCCATCAGTACCGGCATATGGACAAAATCGAGGCTGGGTAGCAGATCCAGTAGCGGCTCTCCGATATCAAGTATAGAGACTTCGCATCCACCGCATACGGCAAACCACTCCTCGGCAACTTTTACCATTTTCTTTCCTCCTTTTTTATACTGGGCTTCCTTCTACTACAACTTCTGTCACCACTCTACGGGTGAACAGGTAGTACTTGCCCTCTTCTTCTATTTCTTCAACTTCAAAGTTCTCTTTACTATACTCTTCCGCTGTCTTTTTCATATCCTGCCTAGTTTCATAAATCCTCCCATCCCACATATATTTTTTTCCGTTAATCACTCTCGCCAGGTCCATATCTAAAGGCTCCTTTTACATCTTATAGGGGCTGGGCCCCAGTTTTTTCAATTCCTCTACCATTTCGGTTACTACCTGGGCGAACTTCTTTCCTTCCGAAGCCGATATCCACTCTAGCCGATACCTTTCTTCTTCAATTCCGAAATCCTGAAGCATCAGCTTGATAGCCTCAGCGCGTGCCTCCGCTTTCAGGTTGCCTTCAAGGTAATGGCAATCGCCCGGGTGACAGCCACACATTAAAACGCCGTCTGCCCCCTTGGTGAGGGCGTTGATAACCAGATTGGGATGTACCATTCCCGAGCACATCACTCTAATAATACGCACATTTGGCGGATACTGGATGCGTGAAACGCCAGCCAGATCGGCTGCGGCATACGAACACCAGTTACAGCACAGAGCGATTATAAGAGGCTCGTAGCCCTGTTCTTTTATTTCCTCTGCTTTTTCAGTTATCGCTTCGGTCATCGTTCACCTCTTGTGTTAGACGGTACAGAGCGCCGATTCCATCATCTCAGAGATGGGATCAAGCCCATAATTACGGACGAATATACCTTTCTTGGGACAGGTAGCCATACAGACACCGCAGCCGTGACACTTGCCGGGGTCTGACTGTACGGTTTTCTTTATGAAACCATCTTTTTTATACTCAAGAAGAGTTATGGCATCATAGGGGCAGGGATCAATACAATATGCACAGCCATCGCAGTTCTCATCGATAACTTCCGAAATACAAGCTTCCTGGCTTATCTTTGGCTTTGAGAGTATTGCCGAAGCCCTGGCGGCGGCGGCGCTTGCCTGAACGATGGTTTCATCTATAGATTTGGGGCCGTGTGCCAGGCCGCAAAGGAAAATTCCGTCGCTGGAAAAATCTACAGGTCTTAGCTTTATATGTGCTTCCATGAAGAAACCATCTTCGGTAACAGGCACCTTTAGCTTCTTAGCAAGTTCACTATTCCCCTCGGCAGGTATAATGCCTGCCGAAAGCACCAGCAGGTCTGCCGTTATGTTTATTCTGGCATTAAGCATAGTGTCTTTTACCGATACCTTTAACTTATCTTTATCAATAGATACTGCTGGATTTTCGTTATCATTGAACCTGATGAACTTAACGCCCATTTCTCTCGCCCGGGTGTATTCCGATTCGTTCAGCCCGTAAGACCTTATATCCCTGTAAAGGATATAGACATTAGCATCGGGGCTATTTTCTTTTATTTTAATAGCATTCTTAACCGCCTGTACGCAGCAAACCCGGCTGCAGTAAGGCCTTTCTTTATCCCGTGAGCCGACGCACTGAATCATAACTATGTTTTTAGCTTTAATTTCATCTTTTATCATCTTATCTTCAAGTTCCAGCTGGGTGATAACTCTAACATCCTGGCCGTAGAGATACTCGGTTGGTTTATATTCCTGACCTCCGCTAGCCACTATTACTGCGCCGTGCTCGATTGTCTTTGACTTTCCGTCGTACTTGAACGTTGTCTTGAAATTACCCTCTGAACCCTCAAAGCTTTCTATTTCGGCATTTTTATAAAGGTGAATTTTAGGATGGCTCTCTACAATTTTAATAAGCTCTTTTATTAGTTCCTGAGGGTTCTCTTTATCGCTTAAATATTTTAGCCTGCTGAAATAACCTCCCAGCCGGTCGCTCTTTTCCAGTAGATAAGTATCAAATCCCTGGTCGGCCAGCTCAATGGCAGCTGTCATACCGGCTACACCGCCGCCGATTATCAGAGCATCGTGCTTTATCTTGACCGAGCCGGGATACAAAGGTTTAAGATGTTTTGCTTTTACCGCGGCGATTCTTATTATGTCCTTAGCCTTACTGGTGGCCAGTTCCGGCTGGTTCATATGCACCCAGGAACACTGGTTTCTAATATTAGCCATCTCTATAAGATAGGGGTTAAGGCCAACCTCTCTCAGGGTATCCTGAAATAGGGGTTCGTGCGTCCTGGGAGTACAGGCCGCCACTATAACCCGGTTGAGTCCCTTCTCTTTGATTACCTTTTTAATATTCTCTCCGGCATCCGTAGAGCAGGCGAACAGATTATTTTCAACATGAACCACATTCGGCAGCGTCCTGGCATACTCTACTACTTCGTTTATATTGACCACACTGGCTATATTCTTACCGCAGTGGCAGACGAAGATGCCGATTCGCGGCTCCTGTCCGCTAATATCTATCTCCTCAGGATATTTCTTCTCTTTTTCAAGTTTGCCTTTTTCTTCGGAAAGCAGAGACAGCACATTTGAAGCCGCCGAACCTGCCTGCATTACCGTTTCCGGTATATCTTTAGGCCCTGTAAAAACACCAGCTACATAGACGCCTTCTTTGGAAGTAGCGACGGGATTACGCAATCCCGTATTACAAAAGCCGAATTGGTTAAGTTCTATACCGAATTGTTTGGATATTTCGTCTGCTTTTGAAGGCGGCCGCAGACCACAGGATAGCACCACCATATCGTATTTATCCTCGGCTATATCACCGGCTTCATTCTGGTGTCTTATCACAAGTTCCCTGGTATCGGGCACTTCTTTTATAGTTGACGGCTGGCACCTGATATACCTGACGCCCATTTCCTTAGCTCTTTCGTAGTAGCTCTCGAAACCTTTGCCATAAGCCCTCATATCCGTAAAGAATATGGTTACTTCAGTTTCAGGATGATGCTCCTTTACGATTATTGCTTCTTTGGTGGCGTACATACAGCAGACCGCCGAGCAGAAATCGGCTTCCTTTTCTCTGGAGCCGACGCATTGTATAAAAGCTAGCTTCCCGGGCGCTTTGCCATCCGATGGTCGCATTACCTCACCGACGGACGGTCCGCTGGCTGAGAGCATTCTTTCGAACTGAAGGCTGGTCAGCACGTTTGGATATCTTCCATAGCCCAGTTGCTGCTTATCAGAAGGGTCGTACAACTGGTAGCCCGGTGTCAGCACAATAGCACCGACATTAATCTCGATTACCTCTTCTTCCTGCTCGAAACAGATAGCGTTTGCTTCGCAGAACTTTTCGCAAGCCTTACACTTGCCTTTTATAAAATAGGTACAGTTCTCCCTGTCTATGACAGGTGTATTGGGTACTGCCTGTGGGAAAAGGGTATATATTGCTTTACGCTTGCTTAGACCATGGTCAAATTCGTTGATTACTTTTATGGGGCATTTCTCTACGCAGATACCGCAGCCGGTACATTTATCTATATCAACATAGCGGGGCTTTTTTCTTATTTTAACTTTAAAATCGCCGGCTTCGCCTGCTACGCTTATAACCTCTGAGTATGTCAGTAATTCTATATTATTATGTCTTTCTATAGTTACCAGCCTCGGGGCGATGGTACACATGGCGCAGTCGTTGGTGGGAAACGTTTTATCCAGTTGCACCATGATACCGCCGATGGCGCCCTTTTCCTCCAGAAGATATGTTTTTATACCCGCCTCGGCCAGGTCCAAAGCCGTCTGCATACCGCCGACGCCGCCGCCGACGACTAAAGCCGAGCCAACCTTTTTCTTCTCAATCCTCATTAAGCTACCTTCTGTAACACCTTTGCGGGACTGACAAAATGCCTGTTAAAGAATAGTTCTTTCTCGGGTACTCCCAGCGCCAGCGCCACCAGCTGAGTGAAGTAGAAAACCGGAATCTGGTACTTTTCGCTGTACTTCTTTTCTATATCCTTCTCCCTGCTATCCAGGTTCATCTGGCAGAAGATGCAAGGATTGGCGATGGCATCGGCGCCATTTGCCCTGGCATCGTCAAAAACACGCTTTGACAGCTTAACGACAATTTCGGGCTTGGTAGTAGAGAATGAACCCCCGCAACACTCGGTTTTATATGACCAGTCAACCGTAGGAATGCCGACGGCTCTTAGGATATTATCCATCGTCATCGGGTATTCGCATTCATCTTCAAATTTAGTTACCTTAGGCGGTCTCACCAGCAGGCAGCCGTAGTAGCAGGCGACCTTAATATTAGATAGGTCTTTCTTCGCCAGTCCGGGCAGTTTTTCCAGCGCTTCTTTCCTGGATAGTACCTCAAGAGGATGTAATACTTTTATCTCTTTGCCTATTTTCTCTTCTATTATCTCTTCTATTTCTGCTTTTAGTTCTTGATTTTCGGCTATTTCCTTCTGGGCCGCCTTGAACTGGGCGTAGCAGGCACTGCAGGGCACCATAACCTCGTCAAACCCCATCTTTTCTACCAGCGCCAGGTTCTTCATAGGCAGCGATATTGCCAGAAGGTG
>DAOUMG010000014.1:0-7518 GCA_034411935.1 Dehalococcoidaceae bacterium | reverse complement strand
AATCCGACTATTTTCAGCAAATATAAATCATTAATGTCAATTATATTGGTAGCATACGATATCAAACAGTATCCAATTTATGCCGTCTTTAACTAACCAGAAATACGAATTGAAAGGTTCTGCCTATTGACCCCTCAGCTCCACCAAAGGGGACGATACCTAGAACTCTTCGCTCTTTTTCCGGAAGAGTCTTTTCGATAACTTTTCCTTGGCCGCATTAATAAAAGTTTTATCAGAAGACAAATTCGACTTCAAACCACAAAGCTCGTACCAGATGTTGACTGTCTGTAGTGCCTTTTAACTTAATAATATCTGTATATTCTATTAAAATAATGCTTGACACATCAAGCATTATTTGATATAGTAAGCACATGAGAAGTGAAGAAAAAACAAATGTTGGTGTATATTTACGATCCCTCCGGGATACAAAGGGGCTTTCTCTTCGAGAAGTCGAGAGGAAATCTGGTGTATCTAATGCTGTTCTTAGCCAAATTGAATCTGGCCAGGTAAAGCGACCATCCCCAACAACTCTTTACAAACTAGCAGAACTATATGGTGTGCCATATGACGAGTTGATGAGTCGTGCCGGATATCCCGTACCATCAAGACATGTGAACGAAACACAAACTGCACAAGTAGTCTTCAATAGACTTGGTAAAATTACCGAAGATGAAGAGCAGGAATTACTGGACTATCTTGCTTTTCTACGATCCCGTACCAAACGAGGGAGAGTGCAGAAATGAGATGGTCTTTCTCATCTAATGCGACCTTTCGTAGATGTCCAAGGCAATGGTTCTACAAACAAGTTTTCGCCAGTTCGGTTGCTAAAGATCCGATTCGTCGAGAGGCACATCGACTTTCAAGGTTAGAAAATGTTCAAGCATGGCGTGGAAAAATCGTTGATACAATAATCAGCGAAACAATAATTCCACGTATTTCTGCAAAACAACCATGCTCTATCACAGAAGCTCAGCAAAAGGCAGAGGATCTCTTTGCCTTGCAACGAATTCAGCGAAGTGTTCCCAACGGGCCGGTCTCTTTCTTTGAGGTAGAATATGGTTTGCCTCTTACAGAGGAGGTATTTGACAAAGCTCTTACCGACATTCATAAAGCATTAGATAACTTCTTTGCAGCTAAGCAGGTGTGGGATATTTTTGAACAAGCGCAATCACTTATCCCACAACGAGCTCTGAGCTTTAAACACGAAACCGCAAGTGTAAGGGTTGTCCCGGACCTAATTACGTTTCAGAACGGGCAGGCACCAGCAGTATTAGACTGGAAAGTCAATACATATCCTATGCGCGATTATTGGTTACAACTTGTTACCGGAGCAATTGCTATAACTAAGTGCAATCCACACAGAGATTGGCCTAATGGGGCTACCTTATATGATACAAACCAAGTAAAGCTTTTTGAAGTTCAACTCCTTTTAGGGGATGTACGCATCCATATTGCATCTGAAAATGATGTCCATGAAGCAGAGGATTTCATCTCTATCTCTGCTACCGAGATGGAGCTTGCTTGTGATGGCAGTGAATCAAAGAATCCTCAACCTAAAGATTATCTGGTAACATCCGAACCAAGGACGTGCCAGATGTGCTCGTTTAAAAAGCTTTGCTGGGAGGCAAGCGTATGAGTGAGTTAGAGACCAATATATTCCCTATAACCAACCTGCATGAGTTGGAGAGTCGCTTCCGGCTCTATCGTGTCCGGGGACTCTCCATAAACCAGGAGGAATATGACCCGAATACACAAACGCTTGTCCGGAAGCTTAGCTATTCCATGCGAAGCCCAGTAGCCGTGATATTAAGGAACTCCGATCCATTTTTAGCTTTACCTATTGATGCCCCAGAGCCAATTTCTCCTTATCCCCTCGTTCGTGCCACGGCCGTTTTTGAGAAAACCGACGAAGTGTTTACATTAGATTACGAAAGTCCAACACCAGAGACAGACGCTCTTCGTATTCGATTCCTGCAGTTCATTATTCAGGGCGCGCTATTTCGTAACCCCAGCCTTTGGCAACCAAGTGCTGGGACTCCATTTTTCGAACGTAGCCCAGTCTTAGAGAAAGCAGGTATATGCGCATATCGAGGTTTCTCCGTTCGCGTTGTGCCAATTGAGGGAGGGAAGCTTGGTATATGCGTCGACGTCAAGCATAGATATGTATCCAAGAACCCAATTGAGGCTAATATTAAGCGCGAAGAATTCCGCAAGTATAAGAATGGGCGATGCATATACCATTATGGGCATAATTGGTATGAAATCAAGCTCCAAGATCACACAGGATTGAGCGTCAGCGAGCAAATGATTTCAAACGGCACAGCAAAACCCATTTCGTTGTATCAGTTCATTATGAATAACGCACCTAAACCTCTTCCACGTGAAGTAATTGACATGCCCCCAGATAGCCCTGCAGTAAAGTATATGACCAGTCGAGATGAGGTTAGGTATGTACCTTCTATCTTGTGTTACCCCGTATTTGATACGAGTGATCCACGTGTCAAGCCTACACACAGGGGAACGATTCTATTGCCCAATGTACGCCGCCAGTATATACATAATTTCGTAAATAGCCATCTTACAGACGTGCGGTCAAAAGATATGGCTATTCGAATATCATCCAAACCTGTTATTGCACCGACAAAAATATTTCTTCCACCGGATCTAGCATTTGGCAATAATACAGTCTTTTCAGTGCGTGGCACACCTGGGACTACCTATGTCAGTCTCGAACAGCTTGGTCAAACTAGAATATCAGCCTTATTTAACCAAAAGATTGGGCCTTACGATAGCAGACCACTTGACCGACAGTATATGATTCTACCGAAATCCGTGTGGGACAGCCACGGTCCTGTCTTCCTCAATGACTTTAAAAAGATTATGAACGAACTTTACCTACACGAGCTACCTTACAATCCGATAGTCGTAACCTATAACGATTTAAGCGCTAAGACCTATGCGCTGCAGGGTCGTGCCATTTTGGACGCAGTTGATAGCGAACTACGAGAACCCGGGTATGGTGTCGTTATGATTCATGAGACTGTAGATCGTAGGAACCGACAACATGATCAGTTAGCCGCCATGGTTATGAGAGAGCTACGTAATCGTAGGCTTTATGTTTCTGTAATTCACACTACAGTGACTAAAGATTGTTATCAACTTCCTCAAAATGCTCCCATCGGCAAAGCTTATTGCCCTGTGGCCGGCAAGCAAGGAAAATTAAACGGATATCTTCGTAACGTCGCAATCACTAAAGTTTTATTGACTAATGAACGCTGGCCTTTCGTAATATCGACCCCATTGCATGCCGACTTCACTGTTGCCTTCGATGTGCAATTGAACACGGCTTGCTTTACATTCATAGGTAAGTCTGGGTCCGATATCCGTACTGTTCTCAAGACTTCTAATCAAAAGGAGAGGCTGTCTAAGGCGCAGGTCCGCCAAACTCTTCTCGAAGTATTGAGACAGGAAGTTGGATTTGGACGAAGGACTATGCAGACGATAGTAGTCCAAAGGGACGGTAAGCTTTTTGCCTCCGAGATTGCGGGGGCTAAAGATGCCATCGAGATAGTGAAGAAAGAAGGCATTTTGCCTTCCGACGTTTCCTTAAACTTCATTGAGATTCCCAAGAGTTCCGTAGCACCTTTTAGACTTTTCGATAGCTCCCCGCGCCCTGGACAACCTGAAATGGCCAATAATCCACGGATCGGATCCTACTTCATCGCGACTAACTATGATGGATACATTTGCACTACAGGAAAAGAGTTTTATCATCCCGGTACAGCGAACCCGCTACACGTCAAATACATCGAGGGGAATATGCCCTTTGAAAAAATCCTTGAAGACGTATATGCACTGACATGTTTAGCTTTGACACGTCCTGAAGATTGCACAAGGGAACCTTTTACAATGAAACTAGCTGATATCCGACTCAGAGAGCATGCAGGAGGCTACGACGAGGACGCCCTCGCATATGATGACGAGAACGAGAATGATGAGGACAATGAAAATGAGTGATACTGGACTTTACGGAAGCGTTTACGAATATCTTCGTACATATGCAGATAGGCTGGATCAATCTCTAATCGGTTTACGAAATCCGGACATAAATATTGCGAAACATGCCCGCGTTGAGATTGTCCGACTTCTTCGCGAAATTACCGATAATAACTCCACAAACCCCGCTACGAGGCTAGTATCAGTTATCCTTAAGCAAGATCTTCCATTGGTTACTGGCAAGGGTTTATCTCTTTGTGAATCGCTCGCTCAGACCCTTGAGCAACGTGTTCCTGATTCGAATGAGCTTAATCAATTAGAGCAGATAGCAATGACCTTGGATAATGAGTGTTCTAACACTCTTGCTCGTCTCAGAGGTAAGAGATGATTGAGACTTATCTCGAGGCTGCAATACGCCAAGCTCAAGAGCGAGCCAAACTCTTGAAAGCAAAGATGCCTCAACCGGTAAAGGCCACAGAATTTATTGCTCTCCAACAGCTTTGCGATAACAGGATTGATGAAATCATTCGTCTTTTTGAATACCTGTTGACTGATCCTACAATACTGAGAACAGAGCTAATTAAGGAACGTATAAGGATCTTCCGACGTACTATTGGGGAACTGTCTCAACTTGAAACTAGTGCCATTGCAGCTCTTAGTAGGGTACATGATGATGATATCTTTTTAAATAAACTCGTTTTCCAAATCCACAAAGAGATCAACTTCCCTTTGTTTCCACCTACTGTGACTTGCTTATCAAGGGATTATTTTTCCATTAATCCTTCTCTTCATCTACTTGAAGTACCTCTCGCTGAGTCTGAATTTCTACTTCACTTACCGGATTTATACCATGAAATAGCACATTTACTCATCGCTACTATCAATAATCCTAAGGTCGAGCCGCTACAGCAAGCCCTCGGTAAGTTTCTCTTTTCTGTAGCCCAATATTTCGATAAGGAACGAGCTATCAATCTCCGTGCTACCGGTCCAACCGATTATTTTGCTCAAGTATTTGATCTGCTAGAACGATTTTGGATACCTTGGGCGACCGAAATATTCTGTGATCTTATAGCTGTTTACACACTTGGACCAGCCTACGTTTGGTCGCACTTTCACCTCACAGCTGGACATGGAGGTGACCCTTACGACATACGTCTCAATAATTTTATGTCCCACCCACCGGACCAAGCGCGTATGGAAGCAATGCTAATGGCACTTGATTTATTGGATTTTAAAAAGCAATCCGCTGATATCAAGGAAAAATGGAATGATCTTATCAAATCAATCGGAGCTGAGCAAACACCCCTATATCGCAGAGCATGCCCATCGCGGTTGACACAGCAAGCTGTTATATACACATTAGAGGGCGTGAAGAAGATAGGATGCCGAGTCGTGAGTGAATCCACTTCAGGAACTGTCCACGACTTACTAAACAACGCCTGGAAGCAATTCTGGATTTCGCCAATTCAATATCCTGCATGGGAACGAGAAACCATCAATACTCTGAAACAAATCTCAAACCCCTGGGCACCGGTTTAAAGATAGTCGGCTACTAAACCATTTAAGTTTTCTTACACTTACTGCCTTGACACTGTCCTTTATTCTATATAGTATGATATAAATCATGATGTTTCACTTGATATAGTCGCCCATCTGTTTTTGGAGGAGTAACCTTTGAAAAACCAGGCAGATATCCCTCGATTAGTCCAAGAACTGAGAGAACGAATGGGACTAACCCAGGAAAAATTTGCGGCTAAGCTCGGCGTGACTTATCCAACTATCAATCGTTGGGAGAACGGTCGCGCAAAGCCATCCCCACTAGCCATGAAGCAAATAGAAAAACTTACTAAGGGATTGGGAGAGCGAGGCCGTGACATTCTTGATGAATTTTTTGGAGATGAAAAGTAATTATGGCTAGAAATATAACCGTACGGCCTTTCCGGAGGCTAACACAAGCAGAACTAGATGCTTTTCTCGAAAAAGCAGCGAACATTCTCCGTGGCAATGTCGATCATTCAGAATTTCGCGGTTACGTTTTCGCATTATTGTTTTTCAAGAGAATCAGTGATGTATATATCGAAGAAGTCAGAAAACTGACTGCACAGTTAGGAGATGAGACGCTGGCAAAAGACCCCAAGATGCATAACTTTGTTGTCCCTGACGGTTCGCTTTGGGACATTGCAGCTCGTCAATCACGTAATCAGGTTGGTACTACTCTTAATGAAGCAATGATAGCGATAGAGCGAGCCAATCAACCGAAATTCGATGGCATTCTCACTAGTGGCGTGGATTTCAATGATGCAGAGAAACTACCTCGGGACAAGCTGATAAACTTAATTAACCACTTTAGTAGTCAGATATTTGACCGGGCGCATGTGACAGATGACGTATTCGGTAATGCCTACGAATACTTAATTCGCAACTTCGCGAGCAGAGCGGGAAAATCTAGTGGTGAGTTTTACACGCCAAAAGAAGTTGCCTATTTGATGTCAGAAATCGTAGAACCTCAACCAGGACAATCCATTTGCGATTGGGCCAGTGGCTCTGGCGGTTTATTACTTCAATGTAGGAATTACGTGACCAGACAATGCAAAGACCCTGATCGGCTCCTTCTTTATGCTCAAGAAAGCAATCTCTCGACATATAACATCTCACGAATAAACATGATTCTGCACGGTGTCAAAAGTTGGGAACACCGCCATCAAGATAGTCTTCGTAATCCGCTTCACGTGGACGATGGTAAAAAACTGCTTAAATTCGACCGGATAGTGATGAATCCTCCGTTCTCTCTCGAAGATTGGGGCTATGATGATTTTCAAGGTGGTGACCCATTCGGACGCTTTGGCTACGGTATGCCGCCCAGAAATAACGGTGACTATGCATGGCTGGAACATGTTCTAAAGTCGTTGAAAGACACAGGGAAAGCAATTGTAGTTATGTCTCAAGGCGTGTTATTCCGTGGCCAACCTGAACAAACCGAGGAAGATGATGGACGTAACCAGTCAGCCGATGCAGAATATGTCATCCGAGAAGGATTTATTAAGGCAGATGCTATCGAATGTGTAATCGTACTTCCTTCAAAGCTTTTTTATGGCAATACAGTGCCAGGTTGTCTAATAATCATGAATAAAAATAAGCCACCAGAGCGCAAGAATAAGATTTTGATGATTTGGGCATCTAGAAATTTTCAGAATGCCAATCCTCAAAATATTTTACGACCATCAGACCTTATGCGGATTCTCGTTCCATGGAGAGCTTTTGGAGATCTTGATCTAGCTAGACGACTAGTTAGCATACATGAGGAGAAGCTCGTTCAGGAAGAGGAACTAGAACGTCAACGGCGGCTTAAAGATATTGAAGATGCATATGCGCCTATTCTAGAACCATTAGAGACTTTAACCTTGGAATTAAGCAGGCTTGAAACGTCGAATTGGCAGAGCAATGGTTATTCACGGAAATCAGAGCAAGTAATACGGATTCGCGAACTAAAACGTTCCGTGAAAGAACTTGGGAAAATACAGG
>DAOUMG010000013.1:0-26074 GCA_034411935.1 Dehalococcoidaceae bacterium | reverse complement strand
TTTTCCTTTGCCGGATGAGTCATTATGACGATTTCAGCCGTCCTGGTTTTTTCGTCAGATTCTTTCTGTATAGCTGATGATATGCTTATATCAACGTCCCCCAGTGCCTTTGAGACACTGGCCAGTACACCGGCTCTATCTGCTATGTTCATCCTTAAATAATAGCGCGTTTCTATCTCGTCCATCGGCTTTATCTTTATACCTCTGTCCATCCGCCATCTTTCCCTTCCCACTCCGCCGAGGCATATATCTCTGGCCGAAGCTATTATATCTGCTATCACGGCACTGCTGGTAGCCGAAGGCCCGGCACCTTCTCCCAGAAAAACAACCTTACCCACCAGGTCTCCTTCGACAAGTATCGCGTTATATACTCCGTCCACTTTAGCTAAAAAGGTTTCCTCAGGGATAAAGACGGGGTGAACTCGCACTTCTATCTTTCCGTCGCTCCGCTTGGCTATCGCCAGCAACTTGATAGAAAAACCCAGTTCGCGGGCGTAACGGAAATCGCGGCTGTCTAGCTTTGAAATACCTTCGTTATAAACGTCTTTGGGGCGTACCTGGCTCTGGAAAGCCAGCGAAGCCAGTATCGCCAGCTTATAGGCAGCGTCATAGCCTTCTATATCATTCGTCGGGTCCGGTTCGGCATAACCCAGCTCTTTAGCCTGCTTGAGTACGGCTTCAAATTCTATTAACTCGTTTGTCATCCTTGAGAGAATATAGTTGGTGGTGCCGTTTATAATGGCATAAATTCCCTGTATCTCGTTAGCTACCAGTCCGTGCTGGAAGGGAAGAATCAGCGGGATACCGCCGCCGACGCTGGCTTCATAGCGCAAGGCTACATTATTCTTTGCCGCCAGCGATAGAAGTTCGGCGGCATTTTTGGCAACCACTTCCTTATTGGAAGTAACTATATACTTACCGCTTGAGAGCGCTCTTTTAAAATAATCAAGCGCTGGCTGTTCACCGCCGATTGCCTCAAAAATAATATCAATCCCTTGAGTGTTAAAAAACTCATCATCACTGGTAGTAAGCAGCTCCTTATCCAGCTTCTTTGCCAGCGGCCGCTCAAGGTCTGCTTCAAGAACTTTAATACGTTTGAGCACGATACCACAACCGGCTTTTTCGGAGATTTCTTTCTTCTTTTCTGTCAGCACTTTAACCACCTGGCCGGCGATTACGCCCAGCCCGATGATACCTATACCAACGTTTTTCTTTTCCATTTAGCACCTCTTGCCTATCCGCCAGCTACTATCCGTACGATGAAGACTCTCATTTCATCATCAATATAGTTTATCACCTCATTTGACGGGTCTTCCACCAGCGATTTTATCCAGTCTATTATAATCTCATTTATCAGCGTTTCCCTATCTTCTTCGGAAAGCGGCCTGCTATCTTCCTTTTCTACTACCTTAACCAGCCAGTAGCCTCCCTGGGTGGACTTTTCCTCATCTTTAACAGGCATGCTTACAACGCCTTCTTCGTTTGCAAGATTAAAGGCATAATTATCAAAAGCACCCGTCACACTACCTCTACTTATCCAGCCCAGGTCTCCATTATAACTTTCTCCATCATTCTCGGGCAGCTGCGAATATTCAGCAGCCAGCTCGCTAAAGTCCTCTCCCGCCGTTAGCTTTCCCCTCACCGTAAGAGCCTCTTCTTCACTGCCCAGTAGCATCGCTCTGATATAAGCCCTATTAATATCGTCCTCGTCTCTTTCGGTTATTTCAATCAGCCAGTAACCAACACCTTTATCCTTTTCCTCATCCATAATAGGCGTATTTAACACGCCTACCTCGGCGCTGAAGATATAATTATCGACACCGGTAGCACTTAAAAGCCCGTCCAGTATGCCTTCTGGATGCCAGCCCGCATCTCCGCTATTATCTTTGGTATAGCTATCCAGGGATAGTTCGGCGGCTAAATCTGTAAAATCCTCGCCGGCGGCAATCCTGGCGGCTACCTCCAGCGCCTGGCTCTGGCTCTCCAGGAACATAGCCAGCACATTCCGTTGCTCATCCGATACAGGAACCTGAGGGCTGAAATATTCACCTTTAAGCTTTTGAATAGCAAGCTGTGTCTCAATGATATCCCTTACCGCCTTATTATCATTTAAGTTATTATCTTTAATCACCTTCTTTATTTCTTCTCTGGTAACGGTATAACCCAGCTCTTTTGCAGCTTCTACGATAAATATATTTTCAGGAATCTGCTCTGCCACATAGTTTATAAAATATTGAGCATAGTTTGGTTGTCCGCCCGTATAGTAACCGAGAGCGTCTATAAGATAACCGGCATTATACTTTTCGCCATTAATCTCAAGTGCGGTATCGCCACGTGGCTTTGCATCCGGTAGATACCATTGAAAATAGACACCGATACCCGTCAGTATCAACGCCACTGAAATAACGGCGACACCGATATACATAATAATTTTTTGCCGTTTTTGCTGCTTCTGCCAGCGCGATAACTGGCCCTTGGTCGGTTTTTGCTTTTCCTTAACCTTCTTTTTCTTAGCCAAATCTAAAATACCTTTCTTTTCTTGCTGTTTAATCTTCTTCCGATTGCTTTAAGCTAATCCTTAAGCTCTTTATTTTATCTACCCCTTTTAAACTGGAAACCACCGCCAGAACCGTGCTGCTAACCAGCCTTCTTGGAAAAGCGGCCAAAGTAACCTGCTCACCATTTACCTGCAATTCTACTCTTTCTTTATTTGGTTTTATAAAGCCCTGCTCTATAAGGTCTGCAATACCCTTAATATCGTCCATCGTGTATTGCCTGAGCTTAATATCCAGAGGCTCATCGGTTACAACCGCCAGCCGCTTCTTAAGCCCTGCTATGATAGGGCCGACTTCTTTTCTGTGAACTTCTATGATAGTTGCACCGGCCTGCTTAAAACCTTCGACCAGGATAATATCATAATCCTCGCCCAGCAGGTTTACGGCTTCTTCAAGGCTGGCTTCTTCAAGCGTGGGCTTTTCCATAACCAGCCTGTCCTTACCGCTGACGACGGTCGCTAAACTACCGGCTTCCAGGTGAAGCCGGCTATCTTTATTCTGCTCGTCAAGAGTTATACTTTTGGGAGCATGCTTCACCGTAGCCACCCGATAGCCTCTTTTAGCCAGCTCGGGTATCAGCTTTCCCATTAGCGTCGTCTTGCCCGACCTCGACCGTCCCACTATTGCTACTACCGGCGGCGCCATATGTTTACCTTCTCTATCATCATCGTCTTCTTGTTAATTACTTATAAGATTATAAGGTCTAACCTCAATCATTTCAACGCCTTAAGTTTTCTTAATTGCCCGTATAAAAGATGTTATGATAACATTAGTCAATCTGTAATCTTATGAAAGCGATTATTCTTGTCGGCGGCCAGGGTACCAGGCTTTATCCTTTAACCGTCAATACCCCTAAAGCGATGGTGCCGGTACTTAACAAACCTTTCCTTGAGCATGTAATCAGCCACCTTATCAGCCATAAAATAAGAGATATCATCCTGGCGCAGGGTCATCTGTCGCAGCCTATTACAGACTACTTCGGCGATGGCAGCCGCTTCGGCGCTAATTTAATCTATAACACCGAGGATAAACCGCTGGGTACCGGCGGCGCCGTCAAGAACGCCGAAAGCTGGCTGGGTGATACTTTCCTGGTATTTAACGGCGATATCTTTACCGACCTCGATATATCTTCTATGATTGCCTTTCATGAAGATAAAAAAGCCGAGCTGACCATATCCACCACCCCTGTTGACGACCCTACCAGCTACGGGCTGATAGAAACAGATGCCGATGGCCGTATCACCCATTTTCTGGAAAAGCCCGACCGGCAACAGATAACCGGTAATATGATAAATGCCGGTACTTATGTTATGTCAAGTTCGGTGCTTAAAATAGTACCTGAGGAGACCAAGACCAGCTTCGAAAGGCAAGTTTTTCTCCGCCTGCTCGAAGAAGGACGGCCGTTTTACGCCTATTCTTCGGACGCCTACTGGATAGATATCGGACGTCCGGAAAGCTATTTTGAGCTTCATAGAGACCTGCTGCTGGGTAAAAGCAGACGTTATCTCTTAAAGACATCTGAGGAGGTTGTTATCGGTAATGGCTGCCGGATAGCGCCCGCTGCCACCATTAACGGGCCGGTGATAATCGGCGATGACTGCTCTATAGGCGATAAAGTATCTATAAAAGGTCCTTCCGTAATCGGAAACGGTTGTCAAATAGCCGATGGTTCCGTTATTGAGGAATCTATTATATGGCATAATGTTAATATTTGCCGGGGTTGCCATATTAAAAAGACCGTCATCGCTAACCATTGTTACCTGGGGAGCGGTATCGCCATTGATGATTCGCTTTTAAGCGATAACGTGAAAATGGCGGATGGTTGCCGCCTGGAGCCCGGCAGCAAAGTAGAGCCCGGCAGCGATATCATCCCTTAGTATTTTCTTTTCAACGACTCTCACTCTTTCGTATATATCAATGAGTCCGCAGTTAGCTTTATGTTATAATGAAATACTAGGAATTCAGTTATGCTAAAACAGTTGGACAAGATAGAAAAACGCTTCATAGATCTGGAAGATGAAATCTCCAAGCCCGAGGTATCTGGCGATATCGCCCGCCTTCAGAAGCTTGCCAAGGAGAGAGCCGGCATCGAGGATTTGGTAACGGCCTACCGCAATTATAAAGAAACGGCCAGGTCTCTCGAAGAGACCAGGAAAATGCTCTCCGAAAGCCTTGAGGAAGAGCTTGCCAACCTGGCAAGAGATGAAGTTGCCATCCTTGAAGAAAAACTAGCAGAGCAGCTTGACGAACTTAAAATCGCCCTGCTGCCCAGAGACCCGCATGATGAAAAGAACATTATAATGGAAATAAGGGCCGGCACCGGTGGTGATGAAGCCGGCCTGTTTGCCGCCGACTTATTCCGTATGTACAACCGCTACGCTCAGCTTAAGAACTGGAGGCCAGATATCATCAGTGTCAACGAAACCGGCATCGGCAGCATCAAAGAGATCATCTTTGAAATAAACGGCAAGGGCGCTTTCAGCCGTTTAAAATACGAACGTGGCGTCCACCGGGTACAGCGTGTTCCACAGACCGAGTCTCAGGGCAGAATCCACACCTCTACGGCTACCGTAGCCGTACTCCCGGTGGCCGATGAAATTGATATCAAGATTAATCCCGATGAATTAAAGGTAGATATCTTTCACGCTAGCGGCGCCGGTGGTCAGAATGTAAATAAAGTAGCTACCGCCGTCAGAATAACCCACCTGCCAACAGGTATGGTGGTCGTCTGCCAGGACGAGCGCTCGCAACTTAAGAATAAACTCAAGGCGATGTCCGTCCTTAGGGCGCGTCTTCTGGATATGGAGCAGCGCAAGCAGGAAAATGAAATCACCGAGTCGCGTCGCTCGCAGGTAGGCGGCGGCGAGCGCTCCGAGAAGATACGCACTTATAACTTTCCTCAGGATCGGCTGACAGATCATCGCACCGGGCTGACTCTTCATAACCTGCCCCGATTATTGGAAGGTAATTTAGACGAGCTCATCAATGCCATCGCCAGCTACCAGCAGGCAAAACAGCTGGAGTCTCAACTGGTGTGAGGTTAAAAGATGCGCTTTCCCAAGCCTATGATATTCTAGATTCCGCAGGCATACAAGATGCCCGCCTGGAAAGTGAAGTTTTACTACGCCATACTCTTGTAATAAACCGCACCCAGCTTTACCTTGACCTTGATAAAAACATTAACCCCGAGCAGAAGGAAGCTTTTTTTAACCTTATCGACCGCCGCTTAAACGGCGAGCCCAGCGCTTATATCACCGGAATAAAGGAATTCTATGGCTATGAGTTCAATGTTAACCGACGGGTGCTGATACCCCGCCCTGAAAGCGAGCTGCTGGTTGAAAAAGCGCTGGAGATAGCCGGAAACCTTAAGAAGCCTATAATCGCCGATATAGGTACCGGCTGCGGCGCCATTGCCGTCAGCATTGCCTTAAAACTACCGAAGGCTAAAATCTATGCCATTGATATTTCCGCCCGGGCTCTGGAGGTAGCCCGCTATAATTGCCAGAAATATGACGTAGCGGATAGAATTACCCTACTTCAGGGAGACCTCCTAAAGCCCCTGCCGGAAGCCGCCGATATCATCATTGCCAACCTGCCCTATGTTAGACAAGAGGATATACCGCCAAAAAGCTATGAACCAACTATAGCACTGGACGGAGGCGAGACGGGCTCCTGGCAAATAGAAAGGCTGCTGCCTATGGTGGCAGTTAAATTGCGTCGCGGTGGCAACCTGTTGATTGAAATCGGTCTGGGGCAGGCTATAAGTATTATAAATATAATTGGTAGCCTCTATCCCGATTCAATAGTAGAAACCTTAAAAGACCTGGCCGGTATAAAGCGCGTAATTCGGGTAACATTTAAACAATCTGCTTTTCTTATTTGACAAATTCTGGGCCAAAATGCTTAAATTTCAAGTCCTAATACTCGTTATCCCGATTCGTTTAGTAAAACTCAAGAGGTAACGGTACTATGAACATAATTGTCTGTATCAAGCAGGTTATAGACCCCGAGGCGCCGCCTGCCAGCTTTAAGATTGACTCCCAGAGTAACCGGGTAATACCACCTCCCGGTATCGCCCCGGTAATAGATCCCTATAGCGAATACGCCCTGGAGACCGCCCTCAGGATAAAAGATACCGAGGGTGGTAAGATTACCGCCATCTGCCTGGGCAACGGACTGGTTCAGGAAGTGGTCAAGAAGCCACTGGCTATGGGAGCCGACGAGCTTATTCTATTAGAAGACGATAGCTTTGCCAACGGCGATAGTTACACGACGGCTTACGCCCTTTCTATGGCTATTAAAAATATTGGCGAATATGACCTTATAATGTGCGGCCGCCAGGCGTCTGACTGGGATAACGGGCAGGTGGGCTCAGTTATCGCCGAGATTTTAAAGCTACCCTCGGTAACCGTCGTCCAGAAAATCGAATCTGCAGGCAGCGCAGTCAGGGTAGAACGGGTAACCGACGACGGGCACGAAATCATTGAGCTTCCCCTGCCGTCGGTGGTTACCATAACCAACATAAGCGGCGAAGTACGCTACCCCAATATAAAAGGCATACTGTCCGCCAAGAAGAAGCAACCCATAGTCTGGAAACCAGCCGATATCGGCGTAGAGCCGTCTGCCATTGGCAGCGCCGGCCGTAAGATACAGATGATAAAGCTCTACCAGCCGGTACGCGAAGGCGAGTGCCAGCTGATAACCGGAGACAGCCCCGAGGAAGCGGCTGAAAACCTCGCTCTCAAGCTGAGAGAAGATAAACTCATATAATAGTCTGCCTCCCAAGGAGGATAAAATGGCTGAATATAAAGATGTTTTAGTATACGCCGAATCTACTAATGGCAAGCTCTCAGTGATTACCAAGGAGCTAATGCATATCGGCCGTAAGCTAGCCGACGACCTTGGTGAAAACCTGGCTGCCCTGGTAGTCAGCGATATCATCGGCCAGCAGCCGCAGGAAGCCATCTCTTACGGCGCCGATAGAGTATTTACCGCCAGCGACCTGCTTTTAAAAGACTACCAGACCGACGTCTTTACAGTAGCGGTGAACAATGCGGTTCAGGAGGTCAAGCCACGGATAGTACTTACTGGCCAGACGGCTATCGGTAGAGACCTGGCGCCCAGGTTTGCTTTCAGGCTTAAAACGGCGTCAATTATGGACTGCGTATCGCTTGAGATAGATAAAGACACAAAAAGATTACTTGGCACCAGGCCGGTTTACGGCGGTAACGCCCTGGCCGTCTTCAGCAGTGAAATAACTCCCCAGGTAGCCACCGTCAGGGCCAAGGCTTTCCCGGCCGCCCAACAGGATTCTTCAAGAAAAGGCGAGGTTATTAGCATAGATGCCGGCATAGATGCCTCCTTTGTAAGAATGAAAATACTCGAAAAGATAGTTAAAGAAGTTGAAGGTTTGAAACTTGAAGATGCCGCCATCGTGGTATCAGGCGGACGCGGCATAGGCAGCGCCGAGGGCTTTAAGCAGTTGGGGGAGCTTGCCGTATTGCTCAATGGCGCCGTCGGCGCCAGCAGGCCTCCCTGCGATAACGGCTGGGTACCGGAGATGCTCCAGATAGGTATTACAGGCAAAATCATAGCTCCCGATATCTATTTCGCCATCGCCCTCTCAGGCTCAAGCCAGCACTTGAGCGGCGTTAGCGGCGCTAAAAATATCGTGGCTATCAATAAGGACCCTGAGGCCAACATTTTCAAGGTGGCTGACTACGGCGTGGTCGGCGACTGGAAGAAAGTAATACCTGCCTTGAATAATAAAGTACGGGAGCTCGTTTCCTGATAAATACAGGCAAGCCTTACCAGCGTTTTATCACCCGCACCACCGTAGCCTTGAAGCTGGCGTATACTTCCCTGCCGATAGCCAGTTCAAGCTCCGCTGCCGAGCTTTTGGTTACCAGGCAGAAGAGTTCCCCTCCCGATTCCATATCCAACCCGATCCTATAAAGAGGCCCTGAAGGCACCAGCCACTTAACCCTGCCCTTAAGCAGGTTCTTGGCGCTGGAGATATCCTTTTTCAGGAAAAGCGTTATATCCTCGGGGCGTATCATAGCATATACCTTTTCACCCTCATCCAGCCCGGTAACCGCCTGTATCTGCCCGCCGTCCGTCTCTATTATAGCTATGCCTTCTTTCCTGGAAACGATAGCGCCGCTGGCTATATTATCCACGCCGACGAGCTCGGCAACCTCTTTAGTCTCCGGACGGGAGAATATCTCTTCAGGTCCGCCCACCTGTAGCAACCTTCCGTTAATCAGTACGCCTATACGCCCGGCCAGCCTCTGCCCCTGGGACATATCATGGGTGGTCATTATAGTGGTTGTTTCCTCGTCGGATACTATTCTAGCCAGCACTTTTTCTATTTTGCTAAGCGAAACGGGGTCCAGGTTAGCCGTGGGCTCGTCCAGCAGCAAGATCTTAGGCCTGGTTACCAGCGCCCTGGCTATAGCCACCCGCTGCATCTCGCCACCGGAAAGCGTTCTGGCATTACGGCGGGCATAATCCGCCATGCCAACCAGCTTAAGCACCCTGTCTACTTCTTTTTCTACCAGTTGCCTGCCCAGGTTGCGCCATTTTAGTCCACAGGCGATATTATCATAGACGCTCATGTTAAATACTATGGGTTTCTGTCCCACCATAGCCATCGCCCTTCTCGCCTTCAGGTTGCCCGCTTTACCAGCCTTCGCTTCTTTGCCCTCTATAATAACTCGCCCCGAAGTGGCCTTTTCTATCAAGTCTATTATTCTTAGTAGAGTTGTTTTGCCTGAGCCGGTGGGCCCTATCAGCACCAGGGTATCGCCCTTATAAAGTTCAATGTTAACTTCTTTGAGGGCATATTTCCCGTCAAACTCTTTACTTATGTTTTCAACTTTGAGTGTCGGCATTTTATCTCTGCTGCAACCTGTTCAAGGCTATGTTTATGGTAAGGGCGATTATTAGAAGGATGATACCCAGCGCTAGAGAGAACTCAAGGTCTCCTTTTGATGTTTCCAGCGATATCGCCGTGGTCAGCGTCCTGGTGAAACCCTTTATGTTACCACCTACCATAAGTGCCAGCCCTACTTCGGATACCGCTCTTCCGAAACCCATGATAACGGCCGTCAATACGGCGTATCGTGCTTCCCTGAGCATAAGCATTCCCGCTTGAAGAGGGCTGGCACCCAGCGATACCGCCGTCTCCGAAACGCCTTTATCAACACCTTTAAGTGCCGAAATGGTCAGCCCCAGCATCAGTGGCGTTATCAGGAAAACCTGGCCTATTACCATAACCGTAGGAGTAAACAGTATATCCAGACCGCCCAGCGGTCCAGCCCTGGAAAATAAAATAAACACCAGAAGACCTACCAGCACCGTGGGCAGGCTGTAGAATGTCTGGATAAGGCTTAACAGGAGCCGTTTCCCCTTGAATTCGTTAAGGTGTATCAGGCTGCCCAGCGGTATAGCCATCAGTGCGGTTATGGCACAGGCGGTCCCCGAGATGAACAGGGACCTCCCGGCAATCTCCACCACTTCCGGGTCAAGGCTGAAGATAAGCTCCAGCGCCCTGGTAAAACCTTCCCAGATTTCCAACGCAATTACCTCATTACTTAAGAAGTTTGTTCGTTACCGGCGCAGGGAGTAAAAAGTGATCTGCCGTAATCTTTAACGCCGTACTCACCAATTATTTCTTGAATAGCGGGAGATATGAGCCATTCGGCCATCTTAATTGCCATTTCACTGTTAGTTACGTTTACCTTATCGGGATTAACCGGAATTGCCGAGTAAACGTTCAGCAGGATAGAGCCCTGGTTAACTATAGATATCAATCCAGTTTCTGATTCATATGCCAGAAAGGTACCGATATCAGATAGCGTGTAAGCCTGTTTTTGACCAGCTAGATTCAGTGTGGGCCCCATTCCTAGCCCGGATTCAACATACCAGGATCCGGAATTGCGCACTGTTTCATAATCAAGGCCCGCCGCCTTCCAGATGGCCTTCTCCTTGGAGTGGGTACCGGAATTATCGCCACGGGAAACAAATTCGGCAGTTTTGGATTCTGCCAATTTTTTGAAGGCCGCTTCCGGCGTTAATCCCTTGAGACCGAGCGGGTCTGAAGCCGGGCCGACAATAACGAAATAGTTATAAGCAAAGACATAGCGTTGTGTACCATATCCGTCAGCAATAAATGTAAGTTCCCGTGCTTTATCGTGTACTGTAATCAGGTCAACATCGCCGCGCTGGCCATATTGTAAGGCGATGCCGGTATTGGCATAAAGTACATCCACTTCTATACCAAACTCTTCTTCAAACATGGGCTCAAGCAAAGCCCACAGGCCCGTATCGTAAAGGCTTGAGGTAGTAGCCACTTTAAGCCGTACCTGTGGGTCCAGGACCCCAAGGCCTTCATTTTCGTTACAGCCGACAAATCCGAGAAAAAGAACACCGACTAATACTATTAAAGAAATACTTATTAGTAGTTTCTTCATTAACAAACCTTTCTTTTAATCTTAATATTCGGCATACAAAAGAAAAGCGCCTCAAGGAGGCGCGCGCAAACAACCACTTATCATACGCATCTCCTTTCCAAATTCGGGAGGCAATAGCGTTTCCGCCATTACCCTCGGGACTCTTTAGAAGTCCGCCGGCTGTGCTCCTTATCCCTTCCGGGGTTTAGGCGCTCCAGCTCGGAGAGCAAACCCTATATTAAATTTGAAAGCTATGTTATCACAAGCCCACTGGCAAGGTCAAACAAATGAAGCTGCCTATTTTTCCTGTTTTTCCGCCTGTTTTTCGGCTACGAGCTTTTGCGATATATGGGCCGGCACCTCGCTATAATGGCTGAAAGTCATCTGATAACTTCCCCTCCCCTGTGTTAGAGACTTTAAATCAATAGCGTAGCGCTGTATCTCGGCCAGCGGAGCCTGTGCCTCGATTATGTTTATATCTCCTTCAGGATTCATCCCCTGTACCTGTGCTCGCTTGGTGTTAAGGTCGCCGATAACATCGCCGGTTGTGTCATTGGGCACGGTCACCCTGAGGTTCATTATCGGTTCAAGCAAAATGGGGTGTCCCTGCTGCAAACCTTTTTTCAGTGCCTGGGCGCCGGCAATCTTGAAACAAATATCTGAAGAATCCACCGCATGAAAACTGCCGTCGTAAAGGATTACCCTTACATCAACCACTTTAGAGCCTATCAGTACCCCCTCCTGCGCCGTTTCGTTGACTCCCTTTTCCACAGAAGGTATATAATTTTTTGGAATAGAGCCCCCGACAATTTTATTCTCAAACTCAAGCCCGCTTCCCCTCGGCAGCGGTTGAATCTCTAAAAGCACATGGCCGTACTGCCCGTGTCCGCCTGATTGCTTCTTATGCTTGTACTCCGCCTTTGACGACATTGTAACAGTCTCTTTATAAGGTACTTTAGGTGTCTTTAGCTCTATGTTAACGCCAAACTTACGCGCCATTCTCTCGGCGACCACTTCCAGCTGGGTTTCTCCCAGGCCTACCAGGACGGTCTCATTGGTATCTGCTTCACGGCGCATCTTCAGGGTAGGATCTTCTTCTGTCAGCCGCGAAAGGGCCGTTCCCAGTTTGTCCAGGTCAGCCTTGCTCTTAGGGTGTACCGCTGCTTCAAAAATCGGCTCCTGGAATTTAATCTCTTCCAATTTGAGCGTTTTATTCTGCTCACCCAGAGTATCACCGGTAACCGTTGCATCCAGTTTAGCTACCACCCCGATATCGCCGGCATCTACCTGAACTACCGGCTCCTGGTGCTTACCGCGTAGCATTGATAACTGACCGATGCGCTCGGCGGCGCCGCGAGTTACATTCCAAATATGTGAATTACTTTTTATTACCCCGCTGTAAACTCTAAAATAGGTAAGCTTACCGACATAGGGATCTGCAGTGGTCTTAAATACCAGCGCCGTCAGCGGTTCTTCTTCATCGGGCTTTACCTCGCAGCTATCGGCTTGTACTTTAACATCCGCAGGTGAAGGCAGGTAGTCAACCACGGCGCTAAGCAACAGGTCTATACCTATATTTTTCAGCGCAGAGCCTGCCAGTATCGGCACAATTTTAACCTCTTTAACCGCTTTCTTCAGACCGCTTTTTATTTCCTCAAGAGTCAACCCTTCACCGCCCAGATACTTCTCTATTAAGCTATCATCAACCTCGGCAACAGCTTCTATCAGCTTCTCACGCCATTCATCGGCTTCTCCTTTAAGCAAATCCGGTATATCTATTTCTTTGCCGGGAGAGCCCTCGTAGGCTTTCATCTCCACTAAATCTATAGTTCCTTTAAAATCCTCGTGAGCCCCGATTGGTAGTTGTATCGGCAGGCATAATGAGCCGAACTTCTCTCTTAACTGCTGTACCGTTTTACTGAAACTGGCATTCTCGCGGTCCATCTTGTTGACCATTATTAAACGCGGCGTATTACTTTCATCACAATAGGACCAGGACTTCTCGGTGCCTACCTCGACACCGGATGCCGCCGAAACCAGCAATGCCGCTTCTTCGCAGACTCTCGTTCCCGCTCTGACTTCACCGGCAAAATCGGCATAACCAGGAGTATCAATTATGTTTATTTTATTGTCCTGCCACTTACAGGGTAAAAGCGACAGGCTGATGCTTATTTTCCTCTTTATCTCATCGGGGTCGTAATCAGAAACAGTAGAGCCATCATCTACCCTGCCCAGACGTCCTATCGCCCCGGCGGTATATAGTGCCGCCTCGGACAGCGAAGTTTTACCGGCACCGCTATGAGAAAGTAAAATGATATTGCGGACGTTTTCAGTGCCTGTTATAGACATCATATCACCTGCTTTTTATTTACTTACCGCTCAATATTATAGCCAGCCCTAAGATACAGGGCAAATCAACGGCTAGCTAATAAATATCGGCGTGATAAACGTCTCGATTAAGGCTGCCGGTACTAAGAGCACCGCCGCTATAATAAGATACCTCAGGTTCTGCTTGAAGGCAGGGGTTACCTGTGGTCTTTTTTCTTTTTTTAACAGGGCGACCATTACTGTAAAGCCGATACCGAGCGCCGCCGCCTCGGCGACTATGAACGCCGGAATTTCAATAATGCCGTGGGGTAATACACCGGCCAGCACAAAACCCAGTGATTCCTCCTGAGCCACCACCGCCGAAACAGCTCCCAGAATCCAGCCGTTTAATATCAAAGCGGTAACCGGCACCAGTAAAAGAATGGGGCTTAAGGTAAAACTAACCAGTATCGATGTTACATTCTTGAAAAGAACGAATAAAAATATCGCCAGCAGCGGCAGACCTACTATTTCTTCGGCGGTTTCTTCAAGATTTTTTATTTCTTGTGAAAGGAAGTCTGCCGGGGCAACTAGACCAATTATTAACCCTATAGTAAATAAGCCGGCAGCCACGATAAGCCATTTTTTAAAATTCATAGTAGTATTTTTATATAAGCGTTTCCCTATTTTCTGTCCATGCTTCTCTGCCTATCAGGGGCACGAAACGGCAGCCACCCAGGCTCTCTATTTCTTTCCCTGTCTTTGTTCTAACCACCTTATATAACTGCTGCTCATATATCGAGCCCACCGGAATTACCATTCTTCCGCCTATTTTCAGCTGCTTTAGAAGACCTTCTGGTACTTTTGGCGCCGCTGCGGTAACTATAATAGCATCGTAGGGAGCTTCCTCGGACCAGCCCAGCTTGTCACCTGCCCTGTAAACCGCTATATTCTTATAACCAAGTTCTTCAATGATTTTTTTAGAACTTAGAACCAGTTCGGGCACTCTCTCTGTGGTAATCACCTGCCCTGCCAGTTGCGCCAGAATGGCCGTTTGATAGCCGCTGCCGGTACCTATCTCCAGCACCTTATCCTTTCTTCTCAAGCCCAGTGCTTCGGTCATCATCGCTACGATATACGGTTGGGATATCGTTTGCCCGTAACCTATCGATAGCGGCCTATCGTCATAGGCATAATGCCTGGCTTCGGAGGAGATAAATAGCTCGCGGGGTACTTTTGCCATGGCTTTAAGCACCCGCTTATCTTTAATCCCGGCACCGAGCTGCTTGATCAATTCGGCTCTGGCCGTGGTATAATCCATTATTCTTCCCGTTAAAACTAACCCATAACCTGAGCCAGCACTATCAACAATACCAGTATTATAGCTGCCAGAATAGCCACCAGTTTCAAGTCGGCTATCATAGCCGTATTTCTAACCTGTTTTAGTATCGGCTTCTCTGCACTGCTGGCAGGTTCTACTAATTTCTCTTTCGTAACAGTGACGGCAGATTCAACAGTTTGGCTGTCAATAGTCTGCTGTACCACGGTTGCCGCCTGAGGCTGCCTGGTCTTTTTCTTCTTTTTTGTCTGATGAAATACCCGGCCGTGTCGCCCTCTGGACATCTTTATAACCTCCTGATAGCCAAGCTATTCCGCCATTTTAGCCCTCGGGTGGGCTCTTTCATAGGTGCGACGTACGTGCTCCGAGGTAAGATGAGTATATATCTGGGTTGTTGAGATATTGGCATGACCCAGCATTTCCTGAACGTATCTCAAATCGGCACCACCGCTCAGCATATGGGTGGCGAAGCTATGCCTCAGCGTATGCGGGGTGACATCTTTTTCCAGCCCGGCTTTCTTAGCGTATTCCTTAAGCTTCTGCCACAAACCCTGCCGAGTTAGTCTATCTCCCCTTTTATTTAGAAACATCGCTTGCTCGTTATCATCACTGAGTAATTTTGGACGCACCACATCTATATATTTCTTAATAGCTCCTACCGCCCTCGGGTGTATAGGTACTATCCTCTCCTTGTTACCCTTGCCAAAGCAGCGTACGCTACCGTCTGCGATATCTACATCTCCCATATTAAGCGAAGTAAGCTCGCTCACCCTCATACCGCTGGCATAAAGTAGCTGCAGCATAGCGCTGTCACGCCCGGCTTCCGGTGTATCTATCTTGGTCGGCTGTTCCAGCAGCCGTCTTACCTGTTCAATTGAAAGGGCATCGGGCAGTGGTTTGCCCACCTTCAGCGAACCTATATTCTCAGTAGGATTCTTCTTTAATCTGCCTTCTTCAAGCATAAAATGGAAAAACGATTTAGCCGCCGCCAGTTTACGAACCTGGGTGGTCACCACATAGCTTCTTTCTTTCAAATCCAGCATATATGCCAGCATATCCTGGCGGTCGAAGCCTTCCCATGAAGGCATGATGTTACGCTTGACAGCCCTATCTCCAGCAAAACTGGCCAACTGGTTGAGGTCATTACGGTAGGCTTCTATGGTGTTTAAGGAAAAACCCTTCTCGACGGTCAGGTAGCTTAAGAAACTTTCTATATCATCTCTCATAAGTTTCCTCGCAACGGCATATTTTATGTCATTTTAACATAACTAGCGATAAAAACACAGGTCTAAAGCTAATTATGTGCTATAATGCCATATATTTATTTGTTTATAGTAAATATGCTACATAAAGCACTTAGCTTAATGGAGTTATTAGTCTGGTTCTATGGGTTATAGTGCGGAAAGAGATTTAAAATGCTTGGTGTAAAAGATGGCGATTCTGTAAAGGTTAATTATACCGGAACGCTGGCTAATGGAAAGGTCTTTGATACCACCGAAGGTAAGACACCTTTTGAATTTGTCGTCGGTAGTAACGAAGTCATAGCTGGTTTTAGCGATGCTTTCCTAGGCATGCAGGCAGGCGAAAGCAAAAAAGTGACCATACCGGCCGCCGAAGCTTACGGTCCATATTACGACGACCTTACCAGGGTAATGGAACGTAGTTTATTCCCTGATAGTGGCGCTTCTTTAAAAGTAGGTCAACTCTACCCGATGATGCATAAAGACGGCACACCCGTTGTCGTCAAGATTAAAGAGCTTACCGATGAAACCGTAATCATCGACGCCAATCATCCTATGGCAGGTAAAGACCTTACCTTTCAACTGGAACTTCTGGAGATAAATTAGACTATTTCCCCGCTGCCAGTTTATCTTATCGGCACCAGCATAGCTGTTTTTCCAAGCCGTAAACGATATCAAAATCATCAAGCCAGTAGCCGTAATCGTTACGCCTGGCGATAATCAGCTGCCCGCTATCATGTTCGTCCGGAGCCCGATGGTGCCTCATATAGATATGAGCTTCATCCAGACCCACCACTTCAATCTTGCCCACCCGGTGAGACATGGCAAAGATTGCTCTTTTAGCGGTGCCCGAAATACTCCTGTGAGCTTCTCTGAATACCTGATAAGCCTTAACCAGAGGCAGTACATAAGGCTTGTTACCCATCGCAGGCCTCATCTGGAAAATATAATATGGCGAGACGCCGATGAAAGAAAGCTTTTTAAGTAGCTCTGCCAGTACTTCGGGATCGTCGTTTACGCCTCTTATCAAAGGTGTCTGGTTACAGAGAATAGCGCCGCTCTTTATCAGAATATCCACCGCCTGTATTGCCTGCTCGGTTATTTCCCTGGGATGGTTGAACTGTAGCATAAAGTATACCCGCTTTTCCGAAGTGCTGAATTCACGGATAAGCTTTGGCAGCTCCGGATCGTTTATGATACGATAGGGATTAAACGCCACCGACTTGGTACCTATACGGATTATCTGGACATGTTCTATCTGCCTTAACTCGGCAAGAACCTCCCTTAAAGAGGCGGATTCCAGCCTCAGCGGGTCGCCGCCGGTAAGCAATACATTGTTAATCTCGGTGTGCTCCCTTATATAGTCAAACGCTTTAGAATAATCCCTTAAGATTTCATAATCCCGGTACTCCATGAAAAGCCGCTTGCGGAAGCAAAACCGGCAACGGCCGAAACAGAGACCGTTCAGTAAAAAGAGAGCGGTATCGGGATACTTATGCTGGATGCCGTTTTCAACCGAATACAGCGCTTCCCCCGATGGGTCCAGCCTGCCCCAACCATTACTCTCCAGTTCTTCTAGCGAAGGCAATATTATTCGCCTTATTGGGTCTTCTTTATCTTCCCAGTCTATAAGCCCCAGGTAATAGTCATTGGCTCCAAAGGGAAACCTGTCAGTTACTTCCTCAAGTAAACCGGCTTCCAATTTGGATATCTGGGTAACATCGGTAATATCTGATATGTATTTTACTTTCTTCATTTTTTCAGACCTCCCTTCCACACGCGTTAGCTAGATAGCTTCTTTTCTTTAGAGCAAACAATTATTTTGTATCTACCATAACATTCAAGCGGTTTTGCCACCATTATTAAAGCCAGCCCTGAGAAACCTGCCTATTTTACGGCTAATGAATGGATACCACAGCCATATAGAAGCATGGGTCGTCGGGTACCAGCTTATTTCCGGCTGTCCCATCTCCTTCCATAAGTCAATGGTAGCCTCTCTGGGAATCACCTCATCCCAGCGGGCGTTAATCATCAGCACCCTTCGCTTTTTAAGACGATGGGCATAGGTCATCGGGTCGATAAGAAAACTTTTCATAGCCGGCTCTACATTATCAAACCCTTTCTCGGCTATTTCCGCCAGATATTTCATATATGAATCCTGAACCCTCTCGTACTCTTCCTCGGCAATTTTATAGTTTTTAGACAGGCTGCCCAGAGTACTCTTGTGGTTTATCTTGGAACCGTTACCGCCGGCAACAATAAAAACACCTAACTTTATTCGCTTATCTACTCCCATAGCGATAGCCGAAATGAAACCCCCGTAGCTGATACCTACCAGGGCTATTTTTTCAGCGTCTATTTCCTGCCTTTCAACCGCCCAATCAACCACCTGGCTTACCTCTATAACGGCACCTTGATAGCTCTTGAACCATTCATCAGGAGTAAGTACCGGAAAGCGTTTCTTCATTTCTTGCGGCATACGGCTGGTATGCACCGGCAGGTATAGCACAAAGCAGGCAAAGCCTTTTTTAACAAGCGTCCTTGCCAGTAGCCGGCAGGGCAGAAGGCTATGGTCGCCTACTCCGTGAAGTAGAACTACCAGCGGCATCTTATCTGCGTTTTCAGGTCGGAAATATTCTCCCCTTACCATCCTGTCTGTCAAATTACCCTCTTTGAAGGCCGACTTAAAGCTTACGTCATATTGCCGCCAGCTCCTGCTATTTTTGTTATGCTGGAGTTTAAAGCAGGTTTTCATACTTGAATAGTCGTATGGATTCATAATGGAAACACCGGAAAATAATAAATAAAAACGGATTATATGATATTGCAGCGGGTACTAAGGAGTACTTCGTGAATTATTTTTATATAATATATCATTCCAATACATCCTACCTTAATATCGCCCTTTTTTCAACCGAAAACACCGCTATAGAAGACTGGTTCCTCTCATCTATACCAGATTCCGAGCAAGTATAATTATTTATCGCTTCGTTACGGCTGTGTTAAAATAGAAATACTATGGCAAAACTGACGGAACAGGTACGAAATCTGCCCCATAAGCCCGGCGTCTACCTGATGAAGGACGAAAAGGGGGAACTTTTATATATAGGCAAGGCGTTAAATCTGCATCATCGTGTTCATTCATACTTTACCAGTTCATCCAAGCTTCCCAGGAAAACGGCTCTTTTGATAAGCCATATTAAAGATATTGAATTTTTCATCACCGGTTCGGAACAGGAAGCCCTGATTCTTGAGCTTAATCTGGTCAGGAAATACCGTCCACGCTTTAATATCCAGCTAAAGGACGATAAAACATTCCCCTATCTTAAGGTGAATCTGAAAGAAGAATGGCCCAGGTTCTATGTTACCCGCAGGTTTGAGGAAAACGGCGGGCGCTACTTTGGCCCCTTTGCCAGCGCCAGGTCGGTGCGTCATACCCTGCACGTCATCAAGGAGATTTTCCCCTTTCGCTCCTGTAAAAAAGATATTGACGGCCGTCTGCCCCGCCCCTGCCTGGAGTACGATATCGGACATTGTCTGGCGCCCTGTATCGACGTTACCTGTAAAAAAGAGTACGACGAAGTCATCAAGCAAACCGTCTTGTTTCTCGAAGGTAAGCGTGAACAGGTTATCAGAGACATAGAGAAGAAGATGAAACAGGCTTCGGCAACCACCGACTACGAGAGAGCCGCCGTTTTAAGAGACCAGATATGGGCGATGAGAAAGGTTATAGAAGGACAACAGATAGCCGCTACGGTAAGCGGCCAGCAGGACGCCATCGCTCTGGCACGAGATAAAGACCAGGCTTGCGTTCAGGTGTTTTTTATCCGCGATGGTAAACTTATCGGGCGGGAAAGTTTCGCTTTGAAGAACACCTTTGAAGAATCGCCCGAACAAATTATAACCAGCTTCGTAAAACAGTTTTATAGCCATGCGTCATACATCCCGCCTCTGATATTAGTACAACATCATATAGAAGACGATACGGTTATCTCAGGCTGGCTGATTGATAAAAGAGATGGAAAGGTGGAAATCAGGGTTCCCGAAAAGGGTAATAAGAAAAGGCTTATAGACATCGTCGCCGAGAACGCCCGCCAGAACCTTAACCAGCTTAAAATCAAGCACATTTCCCAGGCTTCTGTTATAAAGTCCGCCCTGGCGGAAATACAAAAGGAACTGTCTCTTAAGAATATACCCGAGCGTATCGAAGGCTATGATATTTCAAATATCCAGGGTAAGGCGGCCGTGGGCAGTATGGTGGTCTTTGAAAATGGCAAGCCCAAACCGGCTCAATACCGACGCTTCAGGATTAAGACAGTGCCCGCCGCAGATGACTTCGCCATGATAAACGAGGTCATAGGCAGAAGGTTCGGGCATTTTAGAAAGGGTGATAATTCTAGCGGAGATAGCTGGACAATAATACCTGACCTTATCTTGATAGACGGCGGCAAGGGCCAGCTTAACGCTGCCTTGAAAGCGATGCGTCAGGCTGAAATGGATAATATACCTATTATGGCCCTGGCCAAGGAAAACGAAGAAATCTATCTGCCAGGTAGGAGCAGGCCCCTTATACTACCGCCGGCTTCTCCCGGACTCAGGCTACTGTGCCACTTAAGAGACGAAGCCCACCGCTTCGCCCTGGGTTATCACCTTAAGGTACGCAGCCGGAGAGCATTCGCCTCGGCGCTCGACTCTATACCCGACATCGGCCCCAAACGAAAACGCCTGCTTATAAAACATTTCGGCTCGGTAAGTGCTATTAAAGAGGCCACCACAAGCGAGCTGGCTTCCGTGGAAGGCATCAGCATTAGCCTGGCTAAAAAGATAAAGGAGCATCTTTAAAATGCCGGCCAACTTAACACCTCAGTACTTTGAAGCCGAGAAGAAGTTTCGCGCCGCTAAAAGCCCTCCCGAAAAGATAGCTGCTTTAGAAGAAATGCTGGCTGTGATGCCCAAGCACAAGGGCACCGACCATCTCCGTGCCGAGCTGCGCAGCCGCATAGCCAAGCTAACCCAGCAGCTCTCAAAGAAATCCGGCACCCAGCGCTCCTCGATGATAATAGAAAGGGAAGGCGCCGCCCAGGTTGCCGTCGTCGGGTTGCCCAATTCGGGCAAATCACAGCTGGTGGCTCTGGTCTCCAACGCTTCGCCGATAGTAGCCGACTACCCGCTGACCACCCATAGCGCCCTGCCGGGGATGATGGAATACGAAGATATCAAGATACAGTTAATTGATACTCCACCGCTGGCGCCGCAGATAATACAGTGGTGGCTGCCGCCGATGATACGCCGTGCCGATGCTCTTCTAATCATAATTGACTTAAGCTACGACCCTCTATCACAGATTGCCGAGATTACTAAAGAGCTTGAAAAAATGAGGGTAGTTGTCGGCGATGAAGCCCCCGAAAATACAGAAATGACCACCTGGCGTAAGACGGCGCTTATGGTAGCTAATAAAGTAGATTTAGATAAATGCGGACTTAACAGAGAGGTTTTTAAAAACGAATACCAGGGTAAACTACCGCTGGCATTTATCTCGGCTAAAGACGGCAGCGGCATAACAGAACTGAAGCAGCAAATCTACAGATTATTAAATATCATCCGCGTTTATACCAAGACGCCGGGCAAGAAAGCGGATATGAACGACCCTGTAGTGCTTCCCGCCGGCAGTACCCTGACCGACGCTGCCAATTCAATTCATAAGGATTTTAGCTCAAAGTTACGCTATGCCCGAATATGGGGCTCAGGAAAACATGAGGGCGTAATGATAAAAAAGGACCATTTTTTAGAAGACGGTGATATAATAGAGCTACATATTTAATTAAAGAGAGGCAACTTATGAAACCTAAAATTCGCTCATCCCAATATGAATACGATATGGCAGACTGGCTGATAGAGAAATCAAAGGCAGTGCTTACCGAAACCACCCTTCTCTATGAAAGCCTGGGTAAAAGCGAGGAACTCTCTGAAGAACTAATTAGCGGTTTAGAGAAACACTTTGGCTATATATTCCGTAATACTACCAAAGTACTTGCCTTTGCCTGCGGCAGCGATTGGGACGCCGAAGACGGCCAGCTCATCGTCAATAGCGGCAAGGCTGGCCTGGAACAGGTACTGGTGAAATACGGACTTATAGAAGAGACCACCGAGGATAAGAGAAAGGGCGAGATTCACGCCTTTCTTAGGAAGCTTAAACCGCTTATCTACGAATCAATGCAGGTCATCCGCGATAACACGCGCCAGATACTTTCCGAAGCTGAGCTCGGTTCTGATGCCACCGAAAAGATAATAGACTTACTAGGTCAGGTATCAAAGGGGAAACTTAAATGGGATGAGTTTATAGCCAAGGCAACCGAGCTTTTTATTAAAAAGCGGTAGGCAGATTAAAGCAGGAACTTTTCTACCGCTACCGCCACGCCGCTGCTATCGGCATCGAGGGTTATATAATCGGCTATTTCTTTTAGTTCGTCACGGGCATTAGCCATTGCCACCGAAAAACCGGCCGCTTCAAGAAGAGGTACATCGTTGGAGCCGTCTCCTATAGCCATTACTTCATCAAGTGATACACCCAGGTACTCCGCCAGCACCATAAGCGCTTCTCCTTTTGAAGCCTCAGGATTAAGGATATTTATAAACTCAATATCCGGAAAAGACGGCGAACGGGCGATAGAAAACCTTAAACTCTCCGTAAACTCTTTCCTAAAGCTTTCCGCTTTTACTGCTTCTTCGGTGTTTCTTACCACCAGTTCGGCTTTGATAATCCGCTCCCTTTCCCAGATACCATCGTAGCTTACGATTTCCGGCGCTACGCCGAAGAATCGTTCATGTATTTCATCTGACCAGTTTCTCCTCTCGGCAAAGAAGCGCTGGCTGGAATAAAGCTCCAGATAAGTATCGTTACTACGTATGAACTCTACCATCCGCCTTACAATGCTTTTATCAATGGCACGGGTATAGATTTCTTTATCGCCCGCAGGGTCGGATACCAGAGCGCCGTCGTAGAAGATATGATAGCCGTCCAGCTCCAGTTCTTCTATGATTCCCCGACAAGCCTTGTTCACCCGCCCGGTGCAGAGAGATACCTTTACGCCTCTGGCTTTGGCTTTTTTAAGAGTCTCTTTATCTCTTTTAGAAATAGCTCTCTTTTCGCCGATTAAAGTGCCGTCTATATCTACCACCAGCATTCTATACTTATTTTCAGACAATGCCTCTACCCTTCTAGCTATTAAATCTAGACATAGTTATATGCCTTAACCAAAGAGGAATATGCTATATTCTAGCACTTAAGGGGCGTGGCGGGGAAATAGTATTATGCCCCGTTTTCTATTACGGAGTTCCTGAGGGTGCCGATGGATTTTATTCTAACTTCCACGGTATCTCCGGGGTACATCGGGCCTACTCCGGGCGGCGTGCCGGTGGCGATGATATCGCCCGGCAGCAGCGTCATCACATGGGAGATAAAGTTGATTATATCGGCGACAGAGTAGATAAGGTCGCTGGTATTGCCTTTCTGCTTCAATTTGCCGTTGAGATAGGTCTCCACGCTAAGGTTGCCCGGGTCGAGCTCGGTCTCTATCCAGGGTCCGACGGCAGCGAAGGTATTAAAGCCCTTAGCCCGCGTCCACTGGGCATCCGAATACTGTAAATCCCGCGCGGTGATATCGTTAAAGCAGGTGTACCCCAGGATATATTCCGGGACATCTTTAACAGCCACCCGCCAGGCAGATTTTTTAATCACCACCGCCAGTTCGCCTTCGTAGTCCACCCTCGCCGAAGATGAAGGATATTCTATATGCTCTTCGTGTCCTACCACCGCCGTAGAAGGTTTTAAGAAGGTAAGCGGCGAGCTAGGCACCGCCATACCGAGTTCCTTGGCATGTTCGTGGTAGTTGAGTCCCAGGGCGATAATCTTGGTAGGGGCGCAGGGGGCAAGCAGTTTGACATCGTTTAGCTGATAACTGTTCTCTGTTTCTTTTATATGGCGGAAAGGCTTGCCCTCAATCTCCCGGACCGTATTACCTTTAAGAATTCCGTATCTGTCCTTGCCATCGGTGGTAAAACGTACTATCTTCACAATTGGCGTTTATTTTAAGTATTCCAAACAAATAATGCAAATTTCTAAAAGGAACCGCCCTTTCCTTGACAGTTTATGCCCCAGATTGTAAAATCGGGAGGCTTTACGGTATCTTAAAAACCGCCTGAGCAACCCCTCAAGGAGATGTTATTGGTAAAGGAAACTTCTCAAAAAAGTAAACCGCAGCTTGAGAGGGGGCTCGTCTCTATTTTCACCGGCCGGGGCAAGGGTAAAACCACCGCCGCCATCGGTACCGCCGTTCGCGCCGCTGGCCACGGGCTTAAAGTTCATGTTATCTTTTTCCTTAAAGGAAGCACCTATGAGCACGGCGAGTTCAAGTCTCTTTCAAAGATGCCCAATGTCACCATCGCCAGTTTCGGCAAGAAGGGTTGGATAAGAGAAAAGGATACCAGCACCGAGCACAGGCAGCAGGCACAGCTGGCGCTTGAAGAGTCTCAAAAAGCGGTTACCAGCGGTGAATACGACCTGGTTATCCTGGACGAGATAAACGTAGCTCTCTCCTTTGGCCTGATTGAACTTGAGCAGGTAATAAAACTCATTGAAGATAAACCCAGGCATGTTGAACTAATTTTAACCGGCAGCGAGGCCGACCCCCGCCTGGTTATGATGGCCGACCTCGTTTCCGAGATTTTAGCCATCAAACACCCTTTTACCGAGGGTATCAAGGCAAGAAAAGGAATTGATTACTAGACCCTTTAGGAGGCTAAGATGAAAGTAACACTAAGCATTATCAAAGCAGATATCGGCGGTTATGTGGGCCACTCGGACTCTCACCCGGAATGCCTAAGCGCCGCCGATGACTCTTTGGCTAAAGCTAAAAAATCGGGCCTTTTGATTGACTACCACGTAACCAAATGCGGCGACGACCTGCAGCTGATTATGACCCACCAGCACGGCACCGAAAATAAGGATGTTCATAAGCTTGCCTGGGATACTTTTGTCAGGTGTACCAACGTAGCTAAAAAGCTCAAGCTCTACGGTGCCGGCCAGGACCTTCTCAGCGACGCCTTCTCCGGCAATGTAAAAGGGATGGGACCCGGCCTGGCCGAGATGGATATTGAAGAACGCCCCTCGGAACCGGTGATTATTTTTATGGCGGATAAAACATCATCCGGCGCCTGGAACCTGCCTCTCTACAAGATGTTCGCTGACCCGTTTAATACCATCGGCCTGGTCATCGCCAGCAATATGCATAACGGTTTCGCCTTCGACGTTCAGGATGTCAAAGAGCACAAAAAGATAACCTTTAATGCCCCGGAGGATATTTACGACCTGCTTGTTTTCATCGGCGCCCCCTCAAGGTATATGGTAAAGTCCGTCCACCACCGCGATAGCGGCGATATCGCCGCCGTATCTTCCACCCAGAAGCTGGCACTAATCGCCGGCCGCTACGTAGGCAAGGACGACCCGGTCTGCATCGTCCGCAGCCAGGGACATTTCCCGGCCGTCGGCGAAGTTCTGGAAGCCTTTATCCAACCCACCTTCGTGGAGGGCTGGATGCGCGGCTCTCACCATGGCCCTCTTATGCCGGTATCTATGAAGGACAGCACCCCCACCCGCTTCGACGGCCCCCCCAGAGTGGTGGCTTACGGCTTCCAGCTGGCTGACGGAAAGCTGGTGGGACCACGCGATATGTTTGCTGATAAATCCTTTGATACAGCCAGGGATAAAGCCAACCAGATGGCCGATTTCATGCGCCATCACGGTCCTTTCGAACCGCACCGCCTGCCTCTTGAAGAGATGGAATATACCACCATGCCTCAGGTGCAGAAAAAGCTCCAGTCCAGGTTCGAACCGCTGGAAGACTAGGCTAATGCCCAGACTGCTGCTGGCAACCAATAACAGGGGCAAACTTCGGGAATACCACAGCTTACTGGGAGATTTCGGTTATGAACTGGTATCCCCCGGAGAGCTCGGCATCACCACGGAAGTAGCCGAAACCGGCAGCACCATGGCTGAAAACGCCATTCTCAAGGCGACCACTCTGTCCAAAGAAAGCAACCTGCTGACCCTTGCCGATGATTCGGGACTTGAGGTTGACGCTTTAAATGGCAAGCCAGGAGTGCTTTCGGCGCGCTATGCCG
>DAOUMG010000012.1:0-7700 GCA_034411935.1 Dehalococcoidaceae bacterium | reverse complement strand
CGGGAGGGCGATGAGTAGATCACCCGCTGCCACTTTTGAGGTACGGTCCAGTTCGCTTTTTTCACCGATACCGACGGCAAAACCTGCCAGATCGTAATCTTCAGAGTGGTACATTCCCGGCATCTCCGCCGTTTCGCCGCCGATCAATGCGCATTCGGCCTGGCGGCACCCTTCGGCAATCCCGCCGACAACGGCAGTAGCCGCAGCCACATCGAGTTTTCCCGGACGGTCGGCGATAAAGGCACCGTCTATGCCCTTGATATCCAGCCTGAGATGCTTAATCAATTAAAAGTAAAACTTAATTCATGTAGTAACGGGGAGTACAATATCGTAATACCTATTAAAGGTGACGCCAGCAATATCCCAATTGAAAGCAGTAGCCTTGACCTCGTTTATATAATCTCCACTCTTCAGGAGATTTCAGAAAGGCAAAAGGCGCTTGATGAAGTAAAAAGGGTGCTGAAACCGGGCGGTATTCTAGCCGTTTCGGAAACAGCCGTTGATATAGACTATTTCTTAAAATCTACGGTTATGAAAATCTGTCGAGAAGCCGGCTTTATTCTGGATAGTGTCAGCGGTAACTTTTTAAGCTATACGGTAAGATTCATAAACAGAAAGCCTGATTAAGCATTCTTTAAAAAAGCCAGCCTTTAAACCTTACACCAGGCTACGCCCAGCGTACCAGGCCCTGTCGGAGCACCCACCACATTGTTTATTATGTTAATAAAGGCCACCTCAGCATTCTCCAGCTGCTCCTCTATCTTTTCTCTCAGGCTCTGGGCTCCGTCCGGATCATCACCATGAACAATAGCTACCCTTATTCTTTCTCCGGCCTTCCTTAACTTCTCTACATCCTTATGTAATTGCGCGAAAATGGCATCTGCCAGGTTTTTTACCCTTGTCTTGAGGCCCGCCGGCACTAGAGACCCGTTTTTCATAGTGAGCACCGGCCGTACCTTTACCCTGAACATACCTTTCATCAAGCTACCGACAGCATGAGATATGCGCCCGCTGGCTTCCAGCCACTTCGGGTCCTCAAACATCACGAACAGGTGTATTGTCGGGATGAAGTTTTTTAATTCTTTTACTATTTCCGGCGCTTTTTTACCACTTTTAATCAAATCTATCGCCTTTAGTACCACCAGTGCCTGGCTGCAGCTCGCGTTCAGAGAATCTATAACCTGTATTTTCCCGCTGCTATCCTGGTCAAGCATCTTATTCGCCAGGATGGCAGAGTTATTGCTGCCGGATAATTTTGACGATATTGTAATACAGATAACTTCGTTGAACTGCTTTAGCGATTCCTTAAATTTCAATAAGAAATCATTAGGAGTCGGTTGCGCGGTCTTGCCAAAACTCTTGATACCTCTTTTATCAAGCTCTCTCATTTTCTGAAAAGTATTATCACCCGTCATTTTTTCAAGTTCGGGCCAGTTGAGTATCACGGGCACTATCCCTATTCCGTTCTTTTTAGCCATATCTTGTGGTAAATCGGCTGCTTCCTCGGTAACGATTCCGATACTATTCATAATCCCCCCAGACTATTTGATTAATCTTAAAAGAAAAATGCCGACAGATATTAGCATAAAAGTAAATATTAATACTAATTTGTTTTTACTTTTCTACTACCGTTATCCTATTTAGTATATGACCTTTTTGCTATCTATTTAATGCTAGCCATAGAGTATTATGTCAAGTGTTTTAATTTTACCTCTATAGGCACATAATGACTTAATGGTTGTTGATTATTTTGTTATCGATATTTTTCTGCTCGATCCGGCCATTCTCTTTCTTATAGATATATTCAGAAGGCCGTAAGCTTTTAAACTAATCCGCCACTTACTACTGCTTTAGCTTTCCCGAGAATCGCTTATTCTTTATTTATAAATGAAATAGAAACGCACGGGGCTAAAGAAAACACTTTAGCGACACAGGTTCTTCATAATTGCTCCATACATACCATTTATACTGTGATTATTAAACAGGAAAGGAGGAGAGTTAAATGAGCAAAGGCATAAAGATTCTACTTGTAACGCTGGCTGTCGCCGGTATCGCGGCTCTTTCTATTGGGAGCCTGGCGATGGCCGCCGGTGGCAATGCCGGTGACCAGACGCGGGATAGAGTAAGAGAATGTGATGAAACCTGCCTAAAGCAATGCTTACAGGCGATGGAATGCAATCAAACCGCTGCCTGCTTAAAGGAGCAACAGCAACAGCGCCTGTGCCAGCAGAACGAAACCTGTACTCAGGCAGCCGAGCAGAATCGCACCGGGTCGAACTGGCAGGATGAAACCTTCCCGGGTAATGCGTCAGGGCAGCAGGCTGGAAGCCAGGCCGCTCAGGGCAAGAAACTCGGCCAGGGTTAGTCCGACAATACAATCATTATATAAGTATTTAGAGGCAGGCTTGGCCCTGCCTCTTTACATTGATTATAATCGTTCGTAGGGTTAATATATTGTCCGTAAGGAAGTCTTTTTATGATACAAAAAGTTCTGGTAGTAGATGACGAAAAAAAGATAGTGGATATAGTAAAGGCTTATCTTGAAAGAGACGGCTTCTCCGTTATTAGCGCCTACGACGGGCGCTCAGCATTAGAGGCGGTTCGTAGAAGTTCGCCTAATATAATCGTTTTAGATCTGATGCTTCCTGAAATATCCGGCTGGGATGTCTGTCGTAGCCTGCGCAAGGAATCCGATGTACCGGTTATCATGCTTACGGCGCGTGACGAAGTTACCGAAAAGATAGTCGGCCTTGAGCTCGGTGCCGACGATTATATCACCAAGCCCTTCGACCCCAAGGAACTGGTAGCCAGAGTAAAAGCAGTGCTGAGGAGAAGCGAAGGTAAGATAGCCCCCAAAAAGACGATTAGAATAGCCGATATAGAGATAAATATAGAAAAACGTAGCGTAACCAGGGGCGATAAAGCTATAGAGCTTACGCCATTTGAGTTTGATTTGCTAAAAGGTATGGCGGAGCACCCGGAGCGTGTTTTCAGCCGTATGCAGCTACTGGATAAAGTCCAAGGCGAAGCCTATGAAGCTTACGAGCGGACGATAGACAGCCACATCAAGAATCTGCGTAAAAAGATAGAGCCGAATCCTGAAAAGCCAATATATATCATTACCGTCTATGGAATAGGTTACAAGTTGCAGGGGGCGTAAGATGGGGAAATTAGGTTTAAAGCTTATCGGAGCTCTGGTACTTATAGTTATTATATCCGTAGGGCTTATGATATTGCTAACCAATGCCAGTACCGAGAGCCAGTTCAGGCATTACTTGATGCAGGGTGAAGGGAACGGGATGGGACAGGGTGGCGGTTACGGGCAACAGGCAGGCTTTTCCGAAGTGCAAAGTAAATTCTTAGAGGATGTTAATTCCTCGCTGGTGCTGGCTGGACTGGCCGGGGCGGCGGCGGCACTGGCAATAGGTAGCCTTTTAACCGGCCAGATAATAAAACCTCTTCGTAAACTAACCAGAGGAGCTCAAACACTGGCGGACGGTCAGTTAGGTCACCGTGTCGCAGTGAGTTCGGGAGATGAGATAGGAGAACTGGCTGAGTCGTTTAACAAAATGGCATCCTATCTTGAGAAGAGCGAGCAGTCACGGCGGCGGTTGATAAACGATATCGCCCATGAGCTAAGGACGCCGTTGACCGTCATAGAGGGGACGGTCAACGGGATTATAGACGGCGTTTTTGAGCCTGACCAGGAGCACCTGGGTAATATAAAAGGGCAATCTGAGCTTCTGGCGCAGCTCATAAACGAGCTGAAAGATATATCCCTGGCAGAATCAGGCCAGCTTAAGCTGGAGATAACCGATGTTGATGTTGCGGAGATGATACGGCAGAAGGTGGAACAGATGGGTGTTATGGCTAGAGAAAAAGGCATAAGTTTGGATGCCGAGGTAGGCAAATACAGCCTGGAGATAAAGGCGGATAGTATGCGCCTGGAGCAGATAATCACCAACCTTCTCACCAATGCCATACGTCATACAGCTTACGGTGGTAAGGTTACCGTTTCGGTAGGGCAAGCCGGTTTAGAAAACGGAAATAAATTGCCTGTATCCCATTTATTATTAAAGGTAAGCGATACCGGTGAAGGTATCCCATCAAAACACCTGCCTTTTATCTTTGAGCGATTCTACAGGGTGCAGCCTTCGCGGGGTAAGAGCGAAGGTGGTACCGGGCTAGGTCTGGCAATAGTCAAGCAGATGGTGGAAGCGCATAAAGGTAAGGTATGGGCGGAAAGCCAGCCGGGTAAAGGTAGCACCTTTTATGTTGCCCTGCCACTCTCGAAATAACGATAGGAATTATAATAATTGAAATACCTGAAGCCGTAAATCTATCAAGTCAACTTATACAAACGGTTGGTGGTAATAAGATTACGAAAGTAGTCGCTGGTTTCTCTCCGCATAAGTTCGCCTGGTACCACAGCGATCCTAAAGACTATGATGCCTTGCTACGCGGTAAAACTACTGATTCTGCTGTTGCTCATGGAGGTCCGGTAGAAGTAAAGATTGGTAACGCTATAATGCTGATTAGCGATGGCGTAGTCCTAAGATTTCATGATAAAGATGAAATACACCCTCAAAAGCACCAGCTACTCTTTTTATGTGGGATAAACCAGGGTAGTTATAGTTAATCGGCCTTTGCCTTATTCTTAAGGACCGTAATTAGTCGTAATTGTTCGTCCTTCGATATGGGTTGGCCAGTATGCTGCACGAAAAGAAAGATTGTTATATACTATCCTGTCAGAAGTCACAACACCATATACTCCCTGGGGTTATTGGCCACCTGTCCCAGAAGCTGTTATGCCGGTAACTCTAAATTGAAAGTGGTATACTTTAGAGGGGCAGGTCAGTAATGTAATCATTATCCAGAAGGCTGAGAGAAAGGCCAATGCAACATTATACAGACACTATTGGATTATTCTCTCTATGATAAGCCTCTTTGTCCTCCTCACCGTTTTTATTTTTATTGCCGTCCGTCAAATAGGCCGCATCCGCTTCCAACTCTGGCAGATAATGCTCCTCGGGGCGCTGGTTGTATTAGTAACCGGGCAGATTGACCCTTTTGAAGCTATAGCATCCATCAACCTTGATGTAATGCTTTTTCTCTTTGGCGTCTTTGTAATCGGCCAGGCTATGGAGGAAAGTGGCTATCTTGCCCATCTTTCCTATCACCTCTTCAAGCACGTTCGTTCTCTTAACATACTGGTGCTCCTACTGCTCTTTGGCATAGGCGGGCTCTCAGCCCTTCTCATGAACGATACCTTAGCTATAGTTGGAACTCCGATTGTTATCCTGCTGGCCAGAAAAGCCCAAATCGCTCCCAAGGTTTTACTCATAACACTGGCTTTTGCTATAACCATCGGCAGCGCCATGAGCCCAATCGGCAATCCACAGAACTTACTGATAGCTCTGGATGGACATATGACCAGCCCTTTTATCACCTTTTTTAAATACCTAATGGTACCGACACTACTTAATCTTCTACTGGCCTATTTTTTAATCCGTATTTACTACCGTCGCTACTTCAATGATGAAAAGCTGTTCAATACACCAGAGGCCATCACCAACCCAGGGATGGCTAAACTCAGCCGGCTCTCATTAATCCTGCTTATAGCTATGGTGGGGCTAAAGATATTAATCGTTCTTACCGGTCTTGATATTGACTTCAGGCTTACTTATATCAGTATCATTGCCGCCTTGCCGCTATTGTTAGCCAGCCCCCAGCGCTGGGGGCTGGTACATCGCATTGACTGGCATACATTAATCTTTTTTGCGGCTATGTTCATACTGATGCAAAGCGTCTGGGATTCAGGCTTCCTCCAATCCGCAATTAACTCACTTGAGCTAAATCTCTCATCTACTATCATCATACTGGTCTTAAGCGTTATTGTAAGCCAGTTTATCTCAAATGTCCCCTTTGTTGCTCTCTACCTACCGCTTTTGGTACATATAGGGGCTGGCAATCCTGAGCTGGTAGCACTGGCCGCCGGTAGCACCATCGCTGGCAATCTAACAATCCTTGGGGCAGCCAGCAATGTAATCATTATCCAGAAGGCCGAGAGAAAGGCCAAAGAGACACTGACCTTCTGGGAGTTTTTCCGAATCGGCTTGCCGCTTACCATCATTAATATCCTCGTATACTGGCTTTTTATCAACCATTTTTAAATGATAGAAGGGCGGAAGCGGATACTCTCAAATACCGAGAAATACTTCCACCCTTTGATAAAGCTCTTTTGATTGCCTATCTCTTAGGTAACGAAGAAGGTTTAACCCATCCTGGTTTGGGTTATAACTTACTTCCGCACACCTTAGACTATATTCTCTTTACTCAGTAACACAATAGCCGAATAAATGGTAAATACAACGACGCTAGCAAAGCAAAAAAGGCCGATAATCATAGCCAGCCGCCGCCGGCTCAATTTGTAACCTAGATAATCCCCCAGCGCCATTGATGCAGCTACAGCAAGAATTATCCCAACTACTGTTATAGCGCTTTTTAGTTCCGGCATAGGACGCTCCTTTTTAAAACTCCTTATTCGTGAAAATATTTACCTACTTTGCGATTTCCTCTGCTGGCTTACAGCCTGATTATTCTGCCCATGTATATTATGCTGGTACCTCATAAATGAAGGGACTTCAAGTTCATGATCATCTTTAATCCCTTTAAGTAATCTGGTAATTTCTTTATCCCAGGCGCTGCCGGAATGTTCTTCCTGTTTGGCAAAGCCGGTGGCAATCAGCGTCAGACGGACATTATCGCCCATGCTGGGGTCCAGCACGACGCCAAAGATAACATTAGCTTTAGGATCAATAGCCTGCTTGATAATTTCAGCCGCCTCGTTGACCTCAAAAAGGGAAAGATTGTTACCAACTATATTGAATAGTACCCCCTTGGCTCCTTCCATAGAGACATCAAGAAGAGGGCTGGAAAGAGCCTGGAGGGCTGCATTTTTAGCCCTGTTTTGCTTTGAGCCATAACCAATGGACATCCAGGCCGGGCCGGCGTCCTTCATTACCGTCCTGATATCGGCAAAGTCAAGGTTGATAAGCCCGGGAACAGTTACCACTTCAGCAATAGCCTGTACCCCGTGGTGTAGGATTTCGTCGGCCATTCTGAAGGCATTGCCAATGCTGACCTTCTGGTCGCAGAGCTCAAGTAGACGGTCATTAGGGACGATTATCATGGTGTCTACCTTGTCTATAAGATTAGCTATCCCTGCTTCAGCCACCCGGCTTCGGTGGGTCCCCTCAAAACTGAATGGTTTGGTGACTACGGCGATAGTAAGAGCACCACTCTTCTTGGCGACTTGTGCCACCAGAGGAATTGACCCCGTGCCGGTACCACCGCCCATTCCAGCAGTAACAAAGGTCATATCTGCTCCGCAGACAGCCTGTCTTATCTCATCTATACTCTCTTCAGCAGCTCTCTGGCCAACCAGATTATCACCACCGGCACCCAGGCAGCGCGTACACCGCTCACCAAGCTGGACGCGTACCGGCGCTTCGGTGATTGCCAGATGCTGGGCGTCCGTATTCATAGCGATAAATTCAACTCCATGGATTCCCCCGCGCACCATTCGGGTGATAGCGTTACAACCACCCCCGCCCAGACCTACAACCTTTATCTTAGCCCCACTGGGGACATAACTAACTCTTGACATTTATTACCCTCTCTTAAAATAAATTTCTAGC
>DAOUMG010000011.1:0-6033 GCA_034411935.1 Dehalococcoidaceae bacterium | reverse complement strand
GGTTCGGACGCTCACAAGGCGGCTGTGGTAGGCGATACCGTCGGCGACCCGATGAAAGATACCTCGGGGCCCTCTCTAAACATCATGATAAAGCTCATGTCAATCATCGCCCTGGTCCTTGCCCCGGTATTTGTTAGCTTTAGCGGTATTATTTAAATAAGTTTATAAAAAAGGATTGCCCCGGCGCTCGGCACCGATGGTTGTTTCCGGTCCGTGCCCGGGGTAAACTTTTATCTCATCGGGCAGAGCCATCAACTTTATGTTAATGCTTTCAAGTAGCTGCTGGCTATCACCGCCGGAAAGGTCTGTCCTGCCCACGCCTTCGTTAAACAGGGTATCCCCGCTTAAGCAGATTCCCTGTCCATAGAGGCAAATACCTCCCGGCGTGTGCCCCGGCGTATGTAACACCTTAAAGACCAACTCTCCAACTTTAATCTCCTCGCCGTCACTTAGTAATATATCCGGTGATGGTGGCGCCTTCCCGGTAAAACCCAGGAAAGCTCCCAGGAACTTATCTTCTAAAACCTTAACATCGTCTTTGTGGATGGCTATTTTAGCCCCGGTGGCTTCTTTAACTATTCTCAGAGCGGCAATATGGTCAAAATGCCCGTGTGTCAGGACTATGTATTCTATGTTAAGACCAAGTTCCTTAACCTTTTCCAGTATAACCATGTGATGATAGCCGGGGTCTATTATCATTCCCAGCCTAGCCTTTTCATCGGCGACGATATAGCAATTGGTTCCCAGGGGGCCGACGACCAGTTTCTCAAGTATCATTCTTAAATAATTCCGCCCGCTTATTATTTTTAAAGTGCCGGCTATTCTAGCACTATATTCTCTAACAGAACAAAGTATCTTTCTTTGACTTATGTGACTAAAGCTGGTAACTTTTATAGCAACCAGACTTATGGCTAATTCTGAAGTAAAAAGTAGCGATAGCTCACCCGACGAAAAGAGAATCCCTTTTCGCTTTAAGAGCATCATTTTGCCCGTTTGCGTGCTGCTGCTTTCGGTAGCCTTTACACTCTATTTCTTCCGCCTTATACCGGACGAGATAGCCTACCGCTTTACTATTGAAGGCGAGCCTGACGGACAGGCTAGCCGCACAATGGTCGTCTCGCTACTTTTAGGGGCGCAACTACTCATCGTCCTTATATCCTGGAGCATTACCCTGGTTGTCAGCAGGATGCGCTTTCTTCACCAGCAAAGCAGCAGCTTGTGGCTCAAGCCTGATAAACTGCCTCTGGTGATGGGTAATATGCTGGTCATCCCCCAGCTCATACTCAGCTTTACCTTGCTTGATATCTTAAGCTACAATGCTAATGAATCTCATATCATGCCACTGTGGCTCTTTATCTTAGTAGTGGCTATTATAGGGATTATCGTTTTAGGCGTGATTTTAATTCCCGTGGTTTTAAAAGCCTTCAGGGAAATGATTGACCAGCAGACCAAAATAAAAAAGGAGTGATATCTTGATCCAGAAGACACCATCAGAAGTAACCATGGAGAAGATTGTTTCCCTTTGCCGACGGCGCGGTTTTATCTACCCCTCAAGTGAAATCTACGGCGGTCTTTCCAGTTGCTGGGACTATGGTCCTCTGGGCGTTGAAATGAAGCGCAACATAAAGCAAGCCTGGTGGCGGGCCATCGTTCAAGAGCGCGACGATGTCGTAGGCCTGGATACCAGTATCTTAATGCATCCCCAGGTCTGGGCCACCAGCGGCCACCTTGACGGCTTCTCCGACCCACTGGTTGATTGTAAGGCATGCCACCAGAGATGGCGTAGCGATGATTTTGAGGGCGATAAGTGTCCTAGTTGCGGCGGTGAGCTTACCGAGCCTCGCCAGTTCAACCTTATGTTCAAGACATTCATGGGTCCCGTGGAGGATTCCACCAGCATCGTTTACCTCAGGCCCGAAACGGCACAAGGTATCTTCGTCAATTTCCAAAACGTTTTAGATACCACCCGCAAGAAGCTTCCCTTCGGCATCGCCCAGATAGGTAAATCTTTCCGTAACGAAATCACCACCGGTAACTTTATCTTCCGCAGCCGCGAATTCGAGCAGATGGAGATAGAGTACTTCGTCAAACCAGGTAGCGACGAAGAGTGGTTTAAATACTGGACTGAAGAAAGAATGAAGTGGTACCAGAGTCTGGGCATCAAAAAGGAACATCTTAAGCTGCGCCCGCACGAAAGTAGCGAGCTGGCACACTACGCCAGGGGCTGTTACGATATTGAATTCCTCTTCCCGATGGGCTGGTCAGAGCTGGAAGGTATCGCCAACCGCGGTGACTTTGACCTTAAGCAACACTCAGGCGCCAGCGGTAAGAGTATGGAGTATTTCGACGACGAAACCAAGGAGCATTACATCCCCTATGTCATCGAGCCCTCCGCCGGCGTTGACCGTTCTTTTCTGGCTTTCCTGATAGACGCCTATGACGAAGACGAGGCTGACGGAGAAAAAAGGGTGGTGCTCCGCCTTCACCCTGAAATCGCTCCTTATGAAGCAACAATCCTGCCGCTCAGCCGCAAACAACCTCTGGTGGAAATGGCCAAAAAAGTACACGTTGAACTGCGCAAAAACCTCAAGATAGCCTACGACGATACCCAGAGCATCGGCCGCCGCTACCGGCGTCAGGACGAAATCGGTACCCCCTACTGTATTACCGTTGACTTTGAATCGCTTGAAGATAAGCGTGTCACCATCCGCGAGCGCGACAGCATGAGGCAGATTCGCATCCCTATAAAAGAGTTAGGAAACAGCCTTACTGCCAAGCTCAGGGGAGAAGACCTTTTCGTACTGCCACCCGGCGGCGATATCTGGAAGGAATAGGCGTGAAATTTATCCACTTTGCCGACCTTCACCTTGGCGTCGAGAACTACGGCAGGATTGACCCCACCACCGGCCTCTCCAGCCGCCTTATGGATTTTCTAGATGCCCTGGACAGGCTCATAGATTACGCCCTTGATAAGAAAGTGGATCTGGTACTCTTCTGCGGTGACGCCTACAAGAGCCGCGACCCCAGCCAGACGCAGCAGAGGGAACTTGCTAAACGATTAAGCCGACTATCAAGCGCCGGCATACCCGTCTTTTTGCTGGTGGGTAATCACGACCTGCCCAACGCCATCGGCCGGGCGACCACCACCGAGATATTCGATACCCTCACCATTAAGAACATCTTCGTATCCAGTAAGCCTGATATCTACAGGATAGAAACTGCCAGCGGGCCTGTCCAAATCGCCTCTCTCCCCTGGCTGAGACGCAGTGCCGTGCTTAATTATCTTAACAAACAGGGAAATAAGAGCCCAAGTTTTGAAGAGATAAACAGGCAAATGGAGCATATGCTCACCGATATTATCTCGAGACATGCTTCAAATATTAATCCAGAAATACCGTCTATACTGGCCGCTCACATCTGGGTAAGCGGCGCTTCGCTGGGCTCGGAAAGAGCTATGACAATCGGCCAGGAGCATACCCTTTTACTGAGTAGCGTAGCCAATCCCGCCTTTGATTACATCGCCCTGGGGCACATCCATAAACAACAGGTTCTATCTCAAGAGCCGCCGGTGTGCTATGCCGGCAGCCTGGAACGGATTGACTTCGGCGAAGAAAAAGACGACAAGGGCTTCTATATCATAGATATTGACACCGATAGCCAGACGGGTGAAAGAAAAGTCTCTCTTGATTTTCACCGCCTAGAGGGACGCCGCTTCCTGACGATAAGTATAGAAATAGACCGCGACGACCCATTGCCGATGGCTACTATAATAAATACAATAGATAAGTACAAATTAAAGATTAAAAACGCTATCGTCCGCCTTCAGATAGACCTGACTGCCGAAACCGAAGGGCTGCTAAGTGATAGTGAAATAAATAACGCCCTTAAAGAAGCTCACTATTTCACGGTTACCAAAAATATAAAAAGGGAAGTCCGTTTAAGGCTGGGGCAATATACCGCCGAAGAAATAACACCCGCCAAGGCACTCGAGGAATACTTAAAGCAGCAGGATTTCTCAAATCATTTCAGCCAGAAACTACTGGAACACGGCAGCCGGCTTATGCAGGAAGTAAATAAAGACAATAGCTAGCAGACTATTGTAAGGGAGGGGTATCTATGTCTCCTAGAAAGTTGAAGACCGACCCTCAGATACTACAAATGCAGAACCAGAAAATGGCTGTCGTCTACGGCAAGGGCACACCGCAAGAAGTTTTCCCTAAACTAATGCCAGCCCTTTACGGCTCCGTATATACTCTCAAGTTCGACCTTAAGAAGAAAGGACTGCCCACCTTCAAGGTCACCGGACTCCGTGCCCGCTATCCCGACGCCGAAAAGGTATCCAAAGACAAGTGGAGCTACGCCATCGGACTGCCGGTGCCAGATGATACCGTTGTTTTACCACAGAAGATAGCCGATACCGAGGTTATACTGGAAACCTGGCGCTATGGTACAGTAGCTCAGATTCTTCATCTCGGAGCTTATAACCAGGAGAACCCTACCATAATGCGCCTTATGGAGTTTATAAAAGATAGCGGATATAAGATTAGTGGCGACCATGAAGAAGAATACCTGGCAGCACCAGACGCAAAAGTAGCCAAAACACTCATCAGATACCAGGTAAGTCAATCGACCTGACAGCCGTTTCAAATTATATGAGCTTACGGATCTGTTTTTTTCTGTGACGTCTTTATAGTGGGACTATACTTTCTAACCTGCCATTCTTTAAGACATTTCAAGCCTTCTTCATCGCTTAAAACATGCCAGTAGCGGTAATAGTCGGAAACATAGAATTTAGGCGCGTAGGAAGTTACCCCGGTTACTACCCTATCTGCTACCTTGCTTACCAGTTTTTCCGCCGTCGCCGAAGCTGCCGGTACGGCTACCACGATTTCAGTGGGTTTCCTCCTCCTGACCGATTCCACGGCAGCCATCATGGTATAGCCCGAAGCCAGGCCGTCATCCACGATTATGGCCACTTTATCGGCCACCACCGAAAGAGGACGATTACCCCTGTAGAGCAGGCTTCTCTGCTGTATATCGTTTCTTACCTTCTGAACCTGATAATTGACCTGCTGCTGGTTGATACCTACGCTTCTTACCACGTCCTGATTTAACATTACCGTGCCATCGTCAGCTACGGCGCCGAAGCCTCCTTCAGGCCTAAGTGGTATGGGTAGCTTCCTGGAAATCACCAGGTCTAAATCGGCCTCAAGCGCCAGGGCGACCTGAAGCGCCACCGGCAGGCCGCCGTTAGGGATAGCCAGAACTATTACCTTCTTGCTCCTGTAAGCCATCAGTTTTTCTGCCAGTTTTCTTCCGGCGTCGAACCTGTTTTCATATACTATATTTTGCTCGCCTAACTGCATTCGTCCTCCTAATTCCAATTAGCAAATATCTATTATCTTAAACGAATTTACATCCACCAGGCCCTTATCGGTCAATCTCAACTCCGGTATCACCGGCAGCGCCAGGAAGGATAAAGCCGCAAAAGGAGAGGGTACTTTAACTCCCAGTTCGTCAGCCAGGCACTTAAGTTCTTCAAATCCAGCAACCACATCTTCCAGGGGTTGGCCTGACATCAGTCCACCAATAGGTAGCGCCAGGCTAGCCAGCACTTTTCCCCTGCTAACAACCGCCAGACCTCCGCCGAGCTTTTCTATTTCTTTTATACCTTCGTAGATATCATCGTCACTGGTACCGACGGCGATTATGTTGTGCGAATCGTGGGCTATAGAAGAGACAAGCGCCCCATTTTTCAAGCCGAATCCCTTAACCAGCCCCAGCCCGATGTTTCCGCTGGCTTTATGCCTCTCGACCACCACCAGCTTAAGGATATCCCTATCTATATCTGTTAAAATAATATCATCCTTGCTCTTTACTTTCTTATTTATACGACGGGTGATAATCTGCCCCGGCACCAGCTCGATAACCGGCAGTCTTTTCTTTTTAGATTTTAGTTCTAAATCAGCCACCCTAAATGGTTTTATATTTATCGTATTACCCAACTGCCATTTACTTTTTGGAGTTTTAAAC
>DAOUMG010000010.1:0-5466 GCA_034411935.1 Dehalococcoidaceae bacterium | reverse complement strand
AAATCGATATCGGATTGGATATCGGTTATAAATTTGTCCTTTGAAATAAATTCATTGACTTTATACACCTTTTCTGTCTTCGGGAAAGCCCCTTCACTAATGCGCTGTTCAAAGCCTGCCAGTTCTTCCTCTATCTCATCGATATCCGCCTCGTATATCCTCTCCAGCAATGGGCGGTCCAGAATATATTTTCCGTTGGAATTATCAATAAACGCCTGCACCTTTTCGGTGACTGACTTAAAATTGATGATACTTTGTCGGAATGAACCGAATGAACTCTCGAATCTCTTGACCAGTAACCGCCTCATGAAATCATACAAGTTCCGTTGTATCAAGGATTCGCGGTTTTCCGCCTGATTTAAGGTCTCTTCGTCAGGCTCAAGCTGTCCTGTTTCATAAAGGAACGGCTGATAGATGGCACCGGTGAACTGCCCACGCTCCCCAAAATAATCTTGAAGCACCCTATCATAGAATTCAGACTGCTCAGGCGTAAGCTCATAAAATATCTCACATGGGTCTTGAACGTCAGAAAGCTCATATATTTCCTTCGAGTATTCAGGATCTTTTCTCAGATCAATTCGGTTACGTCTAATCGTAACCTGTGAAATCACGTTACGGATGCTTTTAGAGAGGTATCTTGTCCTGTCTCTCACATTATTCAAGTCTATTTTGTTTGCCCCAAACATTACCTCGTAATCAGCAATAGCCTGATTTCTTTTCGGCAGGCTGGGGGAATTACAGTTCTTTCTGATATTGGAAAGACGCCGGAAAGTCTGAGTATATGATCTGAATCTCGCGGTCAAGTCATTGGCTAAAGTGATATTGGATTTGCCTGGCACAATGAATAACTTTAGCAGGGATAATATATCGGCAGGGGTATTATTAAACGGTGTTGCGGTGAGCATGATCACCAACTTGTCTCTGCAAATATTACTCAATACTTCATAGGCCTCAGTATCCTGGTTCCTGAAACGATGCACTTCATCAATGATGACAACCTCGTATTCGGGATTAGAACGAACGAGGTCCAGAGCTTTCTTCAGGTTCTCCAGCCCGGATGAACGAATCTCCCAGTCATGCAATGCGAAGTCTTCTCTGTATTTTCTCCAACCACTCGCAGCATTGTCATCGCCAATAAGACCTGGAGGGCAAAGGATGATACCGCGTTTACCCAGACTCTTGGCAATCAGCCCGGCAATAATGCTTTTCCCTAGACCTACAACATCAGCGACTATCACACCTTTATACTGGTCTAGGATTGATATGGCCTGCGCTACGGCATCAGTCTGGTATTTATACGCCCGGTAGCCTTTTTTCTTTAGTAAATCAATCAAGCTTTGCTTAATCTGCTTTTGCTCTTGCAGCTCTATATAAGTCTTCAATACCAAGGCGAATGCTTCATAAGGAGTAACTTCGGTCAGCAGGGTTTTTTTCTCAAGCAGATCTATCAACCTGTCTTTGAAACTGATTATCTCGGTTACTTTGACAGCCTCTTCCCAAAGCTTGTCGAAATACTCTTCGGCATCCTTGGCGCCATAGTCACTGATTTCGACATTGAATTCATTCTGATGAGATAGTCCCGCTTTTGTCAGGTTGCTGCTGCCGGTAATGAAGAAGGCTTTCTTTATAGTCGCAAGTTCATCTTTCAGTTTGAAGATATACAGCTTGGCATGATTTGGATCGTAGGTTTTACGGATTCTGAGCTTATCTTGTTTTATAGCTTCTATGAAGAATCGAGCCTGGTCATAAAAAACCTGATTATCGAAGTCATCGGAGTTTATAGATTTTGAAATGGAACCGAGAAAAAGCTCGAATTTCTCCTTGTCCGTTAATCCTTTGGTAGTGTCACCATATTCGGTCAGTCCATGTACAGTCTTATCAACATTTAAGCCTACGAGTACATCCAGTTGAATATTGGGATTATTCTTTAGTGAGGTGTATAGCTCCCGTATTCCAGAGAAATAAAAAAAACCGACGAGGAACTTCAATTCCTTGCTATGTGCAATTAACTCGGCAATTCTATCCTTAAGCTTTTTATTGCCTTCGTTTGTAATAAATGTAGTGTCTGTGCTCATCCACTAATCTCCCATCATAATACAACCCCTCCCTCCCACCACCTATTATTCTGATTTAAGCCTGCATCAGCTCTTTTTGTTTTCCAGCCAGCGGTCGATCGCTTCTTTTCTAAAGCGCCAATGGCGGCCGATTTTCTGAGCCGGAATTTTCCCTTCACGTACGAGTTTGTAAATAGTGGATCTCGGAATTTTAAGATAGTCGGATATTTCATCAACGGTTAAAATCGCCCCGGGTTTATTCTCAGACATTCCATTCTCCGAGTATTTTCATCATGGCTGTAATTTACAATTATTGATAGTTGTTGTCAAGTATTGTATCTGCTTGTTTAAGGACAAAAAAAGGGACCTGGGAATTTTCCCCAGGTCCCTAAAATGGAGCCGAGTGTTTTAGAACTCAAAAAGTGCTGGTTGCTCTGCTTTTCTCTTGTCTACCTCCTCTTCCTTCTGTTGCCGCCTCTCATTCCGTTCCGCTTCCTGCCTGGTCGTTGTGCGCCGGCGATAGAGCCATTCTTTCAGCCTAGATAGGTCGGACGTTTGCTGGTTAGTGAGTGAATTCACCCGAATTTCTTCAGGCATTTCACTCTTACTCCATCGTGTATAAGTTTTACCGGCAACATAGAGGTAAATCTGGCTCCAGTCACTGTCCATCGGCACCGTCAGCGAAGCCGTATTGAGATAGGCACAGGCTTCGGCATCCGTTCCTGTAGGTTGCTCCCCTTTGCTTCCCTTCATGTTTTCGGTCAACCTCTCCAGAGTTATGGCATTTTTTAACCATTCGGGGAGACTATCTCCCCAGCCACCCGGGTAGACGATGATAGGATCAGTTAAGGTGCCGACAAGGTCATCTATCACCGAATTGATATTTTTAGACAAAGTTACCCTCCTTGTATTTGTATTTTTGTGATAAAGACCTAATATTCGTCGGGGAATAGGATAGTGGTTGCACTCCGATCAGCCTCGGTGATTATCCAGATAGTAGCCACTCCATTTTTAGGAAAGCGGTCATCGTTATAAGCCGATAGCAAACGAGTGCCCTGTTTGAGTGCCTGGTCGTTGGTCTGTTTATCCTCGTCATCCACGTCTCCCCAATCTCCCTTAACGTGACGATTAAGGGACTTCTGGATGAACTGGGCAAAGTCGGGATTCTCACATGCTAGGTCGAAAACGCCTCTTGAAGCGACAATCTGACCAGTATTGAAAGCGGCATTGATTACGAATAGTGCATTCATTTTTCTCCTTTTCAGGGCATAGTTACCCCTTCAATCATTGAGTAATGGTTTTATTCCTTGAACCTGGTTATATGCAGGCAGGCGTAATGTGACCTGAAGTTGTCTATCGGGTTTTGCCAGAAGCCGTTGCAGAAGTCTAGTAGGTAGTGCCAGTAACCCTGGTATTCCTGCTCACGCACGGCTACGAGGTAATCGGTAAATATCCTGATGGCTGCTGACCTACTTCCCCAGAGCACAATGACACTGGGAATGTAGGACTGGTCGCTCTTGAGTCTCATGGGATGCCATTCCAGTTGAAGCCGTTGAAGTTTCAGGTTATCGAGCCAGAAGTGGCGTCCGCCGGCGTCATAAGAGCCGATATAGATGTCCTTTCCTTCAAGCTCTTCCAATATCTCCATTAACCGCTTAACGGCTTCCCGCCGTTTCTTGCGTAGCGGATATTGGACAGCCTTTCGTCCCAGTCTCACCGTGGTAGTGGGTTCAGGTTCGGCAAGCTCCACTCCACCAAACAAGTCCATCTGACCTGTTGCCATATTTCTTACTCCTTTCTGTTCAGATTTTGGGCATAGTAACCCCTTCAATTACCGGTATTGCTGGTTCTATCAGCTCACCAAACTGAGCTGTTTGCCGCTGTTTACCTTCTGTCGTTCTGCCTCTACCGTTCCGCCTGGGATAGACTCACGGACAGAGCTAATCGCTGAACGAACATTTCCCGCATAGGGCTGCTGGTTCCAGGGCAACACCCCGCCGGTAACCCGCTCGATTTCACTAATGAGACGAGACAGGTGCTGGTCGATATATCCTGGAAGGTTGGGAATTTTCCTTGCTTCAACAGCGACCAGCTTCGCCTGTTCCAGTGGTTCGATAGCTTGATTGACGTATTCCTCGACCATATCCATCGCCTCATTGACCATCAGCGCATTCCATTTGATAGGCATAGTTTCACCTCCTTTATTTCAGTTTTTGGGCATAGTTACCCCTGCAGGAATGGGTGTGGATGAGCTGAACTAGCTCTTGAGAGCCATATTGATGGCTTCCTTGACGCCATCAGACCAGCACTCCAGTCCCCACTCCACGCCCTTCTTCACCTGGGCGAGTATGTCATCGGTTATCGCTTCTTCAGGGATACCCATCTCCCTAGCGCAATCAATGACATCTACCTTGCTGAGGACAAAAATAGTGTCCGTATCCGCCATAGTCGGCTTCCTCCTTTCTAAATGAATTACTTTTGAATACTAGGAGTACCTACTCGCTTTGGTTGTGGTTCGTACTGTGCAACTGTCCCTGGGGACTTCCAAAAGTACGCAACCGCCGGTGCTGTCCCTGCCATCGAGGGCTTACGTCTATCAAGGTCTGCCTCTGCCATCGGGTATCGGTGCTCCCTGCCCTTTTAGCCACAAAAAAAGGGGTATCCGTTCCCACGCATTGGGGAAACGAATACCCCTAAAAAAGCAAAAAAGCGGGGTCTCCCCCGCTTTCCTGCGTTGGCTGTTTTCTGAGTTCAAGCGTTCAGTTCAGGCTTATGCTACGGCGACTGGTTCTTTTGCCTTGCTTCGCTTCCGCTTCGGTTTCTCGGCTTTGGTGATTGCCTCGGCTTCGGCTACAGCATTGGCTTTCTCGGCTTCGCTTACCATCTCGGATTCTGGCTCGGTTGGCTCGGTATCCTCGGCGGGTTCGGGTTCTACCTTGACTGGCTCGGCGGTCTGTGCCTCACTTTTCGGCGTCTGGCTTTCACCAGCAAACATCGGCATTACCACCAGCTCATAGTCGGGAGAGGTAAAGAGCATTGGCGATTGACTGTCTACCAGCTTTAGCTCTACCATCCCGCCACAAGCTCTTAAGGCGTCAGCAAGGTAACTGCCATCCAGTCGTATCTTGCCATCGCCCTGTGTATCGGCGGGTATCTCTGCCATTCCCTTATCATCGGGACTTGACATCGTGAGCTTGCCGTTGCCGATTGTGAGGTCTATCGGGTATGCCTTGATATCGGACAGGACTTTGAGTGAGCTTACCGCCCTGATTGCCTAGTTAGTGTCAAAGCTAACAAAGGTATTGAAGTCGGCGGGTATGAGCTTCTCGTATTCGGGAAAGTTCCCATCAGCTCCCCGCCATTTATAGCGGATTAGCTCCGTGTCCAGAACAAGGCTCATTCCGTCAAGGCT
>DAOUMG010000009.1:0-17945 GCA_034411935.1 Dehalococcoidaceae bacterium | reverse complement strand
TCTTCTGTCCCCAGTAGCCGAAACTCTTCTCCATAGTAGAGAAGAAACTGTTGAATATCGGGGTAACGCCAGACACTGCCCTTACTAACGGGTGAATAAAGGCGTCCTCGCCGTGGTTAAACGGACAGACCACCTGGCAGTTGATGCAGTCCCAGGGACCTCCCCAGCGGATACAGGGGTCCCACTTGAGATACCAGGTCTCCAGACCCTCGTTACACATCGGGTCTGTGGTTTCATAAGAGGGCTCTTTATCTGTGTTCTGGGCGCCCGAGGGGCAGACATCGGCACAGCGGCCGCAGGTATAGCAGAACTTTCTGGCACCAGCGTCTATCGGCTTGGTGGGTGCGCAATTAAAGTCGGTATACATAAAGTCGTTATAGCGCACCATTATGCCGTAGCTGGGATGAAGTGTCATAGCCGCCCTGCCCATCTCGTTCAAACCGGCATAGCAGCCGTGAGCTACGTTAAACGATCCCCCGGATGGTTTAAGCGTCTGGTATCCCATGGCTTTGATAAACCTCATCACCTGCCAGCGTACCTGCGGGGCGTGGGAATAAGCCATGTTCTCGCCTGCCTTACCAAAACGGAAGACCTTGTTCGTCCAGGGGTCGTCCTCACCGGGCCTGACAGTGAATTCACCCATAAGGTAGTTCTGCTTGGTGTTCCAGACCAGGATGGTATTGCATTTATTAGGTATATGATAAATCCTATTTGCATCCTGGTAGCCGACCTCGATATCCTCAAAAACGGTATCTGTTTCGACCAGCTTTTTCATGTTGGCGTCCAGCTTATAAGCCCCGGCAAAAGGCGAGCCGTAGAAGTGAGCTGCAGCACGGAAGGTCTGCAGGTTCTCTTCAGGAGTACCATTCCATGGCTCGGCTACCAAACCGTCTGCTTCGTAGTAGCTGGGTGAAGTGCCGCCGCAGGTATCCCATTTCGAACCTGAGCTGTTGTAGTTGCCGCCGACGCCGTCGTTAAGCGCCAGGTCTCTGATGGTCGAGCCGGGCCACTTGTTTATTGCACCCTGGCTCTGCCTCCTCTTGCGCTCTGCATTCAGAACCGGCCCGCCGGGACCGAACTCACTGGGTGTCGCCGGGTGGGTGCTTCGGTCGTAAGGTTTATAGACATTCCAGTCAACCGGCGTGGTGATATCTCCGATATCCCTTTCTTTTATCCACCACCTCTGAGAAGGATGAGTAGCTGAGTTTGAAGTAATGAAATCATCCAGGTCACGGAATGCCGGAGCAGTAGCAGCAGCGGCGCCAATACCGGCACCAGCCAACCCCAAGGCCTTCATAAAATCGCGCCTGCTTACCGCACTATGGTATTTTGACATAGTATCCTCCCTTCTTTAAAATAACCGGTCTTTCCCGGGTGTCACTCAGTCTTCCCTGAGAGCCAACCTTCATTGTAAACACCTCCTTATTAATCGTACTATAAATAGGTATTTTTAACTTTCTGCTCTTAGGCTACCGACACCGGCCTTTTCTACAAGACCGCACCTGAGTATATCCAGATACCAGATAGGCCCTTTAAGTACCGGATTTGCTTCCTGTATTTCCAGCCTTTTATTAAACAGCGGACCATCAACGACAAAGGTATGATAATAACCGACATCGCCATCGGGAGATAATTCGTAGCGGGCTTTTAGCTCATTCAGAAGCCCTCTATTTAGTCGGCGACCAAGCCATTCTTCACCGAGCCTGTCCTTATCACTGGCGATGATTATCGCCTCAAAACCGGCTTCAATGAATTCATTCAGGATAGCCTCCCGCCCTTTGTTCCATAACGGCAGTCTGGTGTTTATACCGGAGGTTGAGCAGACGTCTTCAACCCACCGACGATGTTCGTCTGCCAGTTCGTTGCCATTCTTGACATCACCGAAGATGCCGGCGGTTATTCCCTTTTGTTTCAGAGACTGAAGCATATCTATATACTCTTGCCTGTAATCTGGTACCGTAGTCCATCTCTGTACGATAGGTATACCCATAGCTTTGGCCTGCATCCTGAGCACATCCGGGGTCAGGTAGTGTGGCCACAACCTGCCAGTATGCTCGGTTATCATGCTGGCCAGATAACAGATTTCCCAGCCGTCTGCCCTGGCGTTATAACAAGCTAGACAACAATCTTTACCGCCGCTCCACGATACAAAGGCTTTGCTCATCGGTAGTTTCTTAATATCATCATTAATATCTGTGTTTCCCTTTACAGAACGGCACCACTAACCGCTGGTAAGGTCTCGTACAATAAATAAAACTCTATTTTTTATCTGATTCTATATGTAACAATAGTGTAATTATTTTTTACCGTTCTATAACTCATACACTATCACCAGTGCTATTTCTTGTCAATAATATTTATACATTATAAACACCGGTTTCTTATTTTTTGGATGCTTCTAGTATCCCCAGTTCGGCCTTTTTCAGGAACAAAAGGAGCTAAAGTATTAGTACCGATAGCCATAAGGTTTCAGTATAAATGCCCATTTTTCTCTTCATTTCTAGGTATTTATACTGAATTATAATTTTCTTTATAACACAGGATTCTTTTTATGATATTTTTCATAATATTAGCTATGATAATATGATTTATTCCATTGGAATTACCTTAAACATTTATTTGAGATTATCAATCTTTTGTTATATACTCAATCTAATATTACTTTTTGATAACCTTTATGTTATTTTTCTGTTACTATTATTTATGAAAGTCTACCATATCGTTTACGAGCCCAATTTCAATTCGCTAATTCTTCATTTCTGGACTAAGTGTAACCTTAGCTGCCGCTGCTGCTACTGCCAGTTCGAAAAGTACGACTTCGGCACAATCGACGACCCGATAGGTAAAATCGCCAACAAACCGCCGGTAGAGCCACCGACACGCTTCCTGGCATTTGAAGAGGTTATGGATATCATCAAGGAGCTTGAGGTCAAGGTAGCCGTTTTCGTCGGTACCGAGGCTTCCCTGGACCCGGAACTTCCCAGGCTTGCCAGCGCCCTTCACCAGAAGTTCGGCTGCCATAACTTCTTGCTTACCAACGGCGTGGTGCTCACAGATATGGAGCATATAGACGAAATCATAGTCAGTATCAAGGCTATTTCCGATGATTTGCATAAGGACTATACCGGCAGGTCAAACAAAAAGGTGCTTCAGAACTTCGTTAAGATATACAGGGCGGGTAAAAAGTTACAGGCTGAGACGGTGCTTATACCCGACTACGTGGATGCCACAGAGGTAGAACATATAGCCAGGTTCGTTGCCAGCGTGGACCCTGAGATAACCTTAAGGGTGGATGCCTACTTCCCGGTGCCCAGCTGCCCCTGGCGGGCGGCTACCAAGGAAGAGGTAGAGAAAGCGGCTGAACTTGCCCGCAAGCATGTAAAAAAGGTAAGCTGTTTAACGCTGGATATGGAAAGGATAGGAGAAAAGGCCAAACAGCTCTTTTAACTATAGTAATATGAAAGTCTATCATTTAGTCTACGAGCCGAGCTTTAAATCGCTTGATATCCATTTCTGGACGTCCTGTAGCCTTAATTGCCGCGGTTGCTATACACGCTTTGAGAAGCTTGACTTCGGCGTTATAGACGATCCGGTCGGCAAGATAGCTGCCAGAAGCCAGCCCGACGAGCCGCCCAGGCGTTTCCTCTCACTAAACGAGCTGATGTCGCTTATAGAGGACAAGGAAATAAAATATGCCATATTTATGGGCACCGAGGCTTCTCTCGATCCCGATTTACCCAGGCTGGCTAAAGCTCTTCACCAGAAGTTTAACTGCCATAATATACTGCTTACCAACGGCGTGGTGCTCACAGATATGGAGCATATAGACGAAATTATATTCAGTATCAAGGCTATTTCCGAAGATCTACACAAGGACTACACAGGTAAGCCTAACAAGAAAGTGCTTGAAAACTTCGTTAAGATATATGAAACGGGTAAGAAATTACAGGCGGAGACGGTGCTTATACCCGAATATATAGATGCCAGAGAAGTTGAAAAAACGGCCAGATTCGTTGCCAGCGTGGACCCCGATATAACCTTAAGGGTGGATGCCTACTTCCCGGTGCCCAGCTGCCCCTGGCGGGCGGCTACCAAGGAAGAGGTAGAGAAAGCGGCCGAGATTGCCCGCAAGCATGTAAAAAAGGTAAGCTGCCTGTCAATGGATCTTGAGTGGCAGGGCGAAAGACCCAAGCAGATATTCTAAAAGAAAGCGGCTTAATCCCCGAGACCGCTGAATACGATAGCCAGCACGATTATAGATACTACGGCCACGCCTACAGGCAAAACTACCCTGCCGATGATGCCCTTCCTCGCCTTATCTTTAACAGTTGCCTCCCCCTTCATATCCCTGATGTTGCCGATAGCATCCCAGGCACAGGCGTCAACACAGCGGCCGCAATAAGTACATGTAAGAGTATTCAAGCTATAATGGTCAACGTTATAGGCAAGGTCGCAGCGCAGGCACCGCTTTGCTTCTTTGGCAGCTTCCCCGGCCTTGATAGTATGCTCAATCTCGGTCAAGCCACCCTTTTGCTCTTCAAAACGCATTTCGGTAGGTACTTTACGGCGCAAACCCAACCCGGCATTCTTAAGTGGTTTCTCTATTTCTTCCTCTACCGGCGGCGCCAGCACTTCTTCTATGTTACCGTTGCCACCAAGGTATTTATCTATTTCGGTAGCCGCCCACCTGGCGGCGGCGATAGAGTCAATGGTCGAGCGCTGTTCGTTTACCGCATCGCCGGCGACAAACACTCCCTCGTGCTCTGCGACGAAGATATCGCTGCCCGCTTCTGCGGTATCGGTACCGATTGCCGAGATAACGGCATCCGCCGGTATCATTTCTTCGGTTCCTTTAATAGGCTCATACTCAGCCTGTCCGTTTTTATCAAAACCGAAGGCGCGGATTTTAAGCGCCTCAACCCCCTTAACTGTGCCATTATCACTGGCTACATGGACAAAGGTAAGCCAGGAATGGGTAATAACACCACCGGCCAGCGCCTGGTCTATATCAAAGGGGTCAGCCTGGCCGCCACCCTGGTGCTCCATACCAAACATATGAACTTCTCCGGCGCCCTGCTCCAACGCCTTGAGAGCACATTTAAAAGCGGTATCGCCACCTCCCAGCACCACAACTTTATTACCCAGTTTAAGCTCTTTGCCTTTCGCGGCTTCCCTTAACAGGGTTTCTCCTCTTAAGACAGCTTTATGGTCAGCTCCAGGGACAGGAAGCTTTAATCCCTTACCGGTGCCCACCGCTATTAAAACGGCCTGATAACCCTGCTTGAAAAGCTCGTTACTGGAAGCTATCCTCTTATTCGTTTTAATATCTACTCCGATTTCTTCTATCTCTTTAATCTCGGCGGCCAGTATATCCTTGGGTAACTCATAGCTGGGGATACTGGAGAGCAGCTTGCCGCCCTTCTCAGAAGAGGCTTCATAAATAGTAACGCCGTGCCCTTTCCTTGCCAGGTAATAACCGGCGGAGAGGCCGGCCGGACCCGAACCGACGATAGCCACCTTCTTACCGGTAGCCTTTGTTTCCTTTAAGTTCTTTTTCCACAGCCCGTTGCCGTGCTCGGCGGCAAAGCGCTTAAGTGACCTTATTAAAATAGCCTCGTCGCGGCGTCCCCGCTGGCACTCGGTCTCGCAGGGATGAAGACAGACATAACCGCAGACAGAAGGTAGAGGTATCTTTTCCCTGATAACCGCCAGCGCCTCGGAGTACTTACCCTCGCCGATAAGACGAACATAGCGGGAAGCGTCTATACCGGCGGGACAGGCTCGGCTGCAGGGGGCGATATTTATTTTTTTAGTTATCGCCGATTTATCCCTGTTTAAACTAATGGCATCTACGGGACACTTATCGGCACACCTGGCGCAGCCGGTGCACTTATCCCTGGACCATATAAAATTGCCATCTTTACTTTCTCTTTTGTTGGCAATAATGTCATCATACTTATTAGTCTCAAGCTTCATCTTGATTCCGGCGACTGAAGCGATCCTTCCGATGATACCGACAATCCACCTTCTGAATCCCAGGACGAAATCCATAACGGCGCCCACCGGGCACATATAGTGGCACCAGAAATCATAGACGACTATAGCCATACCCAGTGAAGCCCCCACCAGCGTCCATTGAATTATTGAGCCACGCTGGCTGAAAATAGTGCCCCAGGGTTCAAAAACAGATATTGCCGGTTTCTGTAAAACCAGCACCAGCAACAGGACTATCCAGAGGATAACATAGCGGGCGTTGCGCAGTCTCAGCTGGAGCTTGCCTATTGGCCTTACTTTACGCCCACCGATATTATGGGCTACTTCCTGCATGGCGTTGAACGGGCATATCCAGAAGCACCAGATATTTTTCCCTAAGATAAGGGCCAGGCCGACCACGCCACATACCAGTATATAAATATAAAGGTGCGTCTCAAAGGCAGGGAGACTACCGGTAAAGAACTGACTAAAATTAACCAGACTTAAAGGCCGGGACAGCCAGAATCCGAACACGCCCAGGCCGAAGGCAAGGGTGATATAGCGTAACCATACAAACCGCTTGAAAAAAGGCACCATCCGAAGGACAACCACCACCACCAGAGCAGCGATTAGCAATATCTCATTGGTGCCTATATTAATACCGTCTGTTTCCACTTATAGCTTTAACTCCTAAATACTGGCTAGATACTTTGCTAACATATCCCGGCCGTTTCTTACTCCATAGGCGACACCGTTTGAGGAATAGGTCGCTCCGCTGGCGGCATCAATATCTTTGCCCAGAATAAGAGGTTCGGTATAACTTCGGCCTATATACTGGTCAAAGAATTTTTGATTGTATAATTCGGAGAAGTAATCCACCTCTTCACTTTGTTCCGGCACAGAAATATTAGTAATTACTCCCTCGGGGGACCAAGCTACTACGACTTTCATATAGCCCAGATAACCGTCACCCCTGGCTATAGTGACATAGCCCTCGATTTCGCTATTATCGTCAAGTGCTCGATAGAGATAGGATTTGGTATTAGTTATTTGATTCAGTAATTCAAAGGAGGCAGCAGTAGGAAAGGCATTACTCAAATAGCGTTTATTGACATCTATAACCGTCCCGCCTCCGTCGGAGGGACCGTCCGGGGTATCGCTTTCGTCAGGAAGATGGCCGATGACTCCGGCTCCGATAAGGCTCACTATAGCCAGAACTGACAATACCTGCGAACCGTATGCCTTAAGAAACCTGCTCATCCTCATTATGTCTTTATACTACTAAACCAAAGGAATTAATTAATTCAACTAGCGAATAATGCCCGTTCGACGAGTGATATTACAAGATTGTAACACGCATAATTGATAAAAGCAACCGTTTCCTATTGTTTATTTAGCGGGCTTTACAGCCTGGTTCTTTATGTTAAAATTATAGGAAAGTAACTATGAGAACGCTAGCTAGGCAAGCATTATTTTTATCAGTTTCTATTTTGTTTTTGTTATCTTTTTGTGCCTTCTTGCCGTTCATGGGAATTATTAAAGAAACGGCAGCAAATCCAACCGAGTATCAGTTCTTACATATAGACGAGTTTATCAAAGAAAGGATTGCCGGCGAGGGAATACCCGGCTTATCTCTGGTAATCACCCGAGGAGACGAAATAATCTACCTTAAAGGTTTCGGGGTTACCAGCTTGAAACATCCGACACCGGTAACCGAAAATACCGTCTTTGACCTTGCTTCGGCTACCAAGTCCTTCACGGCTATGGGCATACTTCTACTGGCCAGCGATGGACTTATAGATCTTGATACGCCATTACAATACTATATACCTGATTTCAAGCTGGCAGATAAAGATGCTTCCAGACAGATTACGGTGCGCCAGTTACTTAATCATACCAGTGGTATTCCGGGCACTTTTACCGAACCGCTGGCTTTTCACGACGGCGAAGATGCTTTTTCCAAACTGGTAGCCGCCCTGGCCAAGGTTGAACTTAACGGAAAACCGGGCAGCTCTTTTGAGTACAGCAATATAAACTATTGCCTGCTGGGTGCTCTGGTTGAAGCTGTCACAAACTTAAGTTTCGAAGACTATATGGCGCAGCGTTTGTTCATCCCGCTGGGAATGACCGGTACAACTCTTTATCCCGACGAAGCCGCCAGAATGGAAAGGGCCGATGGCCATCAATCGCTGTTCGGCAACATAGTTACCAGAAACATCCCTATCTACCGCAGCGCCAAGCCGGCCGGCTGGGTAATGTCCTCCACCGCTGATATGGGCCGCTGGATACTCCTCTTTATTAACCATGGAGTTCTGGATGGCGGACAAGTTATTCCGGATGAGGTGATAGAAGAGGCTCTTACTCCCGAAATTTATTATGAACAGGAAGGCCAGGATATCGGCTACGGGATGGGCTGGTTCGTCGGCTACTCCACAAGTGGTGTCGGGGTTATCTGGCACGGCGGCGATACGCCCAACTTCGCCACCGAGATGATTTTGATACCGGAATACGAGCTCGGGCTTACCATGTTGGTAAACAGCCAGAGCAGCCCCCAGGTTCATAATATGGCCGCCGCGATAGCCGGTATGGTACTGGATATAGAGCTAAAACTACCGGCAGCGCCCTGGTGGGCATCCTGGAAGGCGATTGATAGTATTGCCATCTGGGTGACTGTGTTTTCGCTTGGACTAATAGTATCGCTGGTAGTCTATATCTGGCAGCGCTTTAAGCATTTAAGAAAAAGCAGGCAGCACGATGACCACCTGACCTTTAGGCAATGGTTAAAAAGAATATGGCGGGTAATACCGCCCATGGCGATGCTGATTATATTAGGCGCCTCAATGGCTTCCGCCTTTTATATCTTCCGCCACTTCTTTGGCTATGATATATTTCGCGTTATAGCTGCTTTCAGTCTCTATTCACCTCCCAGCGTCTGGCTGGCGGCGGCGGCTCTTCTCGGGTCTATCTGCCTCTGGCTAATTGCTATGGTAATAATGGAATCACTAGCCTCCAGCAGGAAATAAGAAAAGCCAGCGAAGAGAGTCGAACTCTTGACCGGCGGTTTACGAAACTGTCTTCTTTTATGTCTGGCCATGTTTCCGCGTTCAATATGGTACCTTGGTGTTCTTTACACAATAGCTTTCTGAACGCAGAGTACTATTTGGTAACACTGAGTTACATTCCGTTTATTAGCAAATTATTAGCAATATTTTTTATGTTAAATAATGAAAAACATACGAAAGCATAATCTAGCTTTAAAAAGTGGAGCCAGCGGTCAGAGTCGAACTGACGACCGGCGGTTTACGAAACCGCTGCTCTACCACTGAGCTACGCTGGCAACAAAACCAGTCAAATTATATCCTATCTTAAGTATTATGAAAACAACCTGCTTACTAATAGATGCAACCAATTACTAAAACCTTGACATTGATTCCTTTTTAACAATAATAGATATACGGCGTGTCGCAATAAAATAAATGAAGGTTTAAACCGAACTTGATGAATACCGAACCTAAAGAGTAAAATAATAGATAGAGGCATAAAAGGATCTTATAGATGAAGACAGGAACCTGGAAGGTGAAAACGGGGCTGGCCAAGATGCTTAAAGGCGGCGTTATTATGGATGTAATCAACGCCGAGCAGGCTAAAATAGCCGAAGATGCCGGCGCTTGCGCCGTTATGGCATTGGAGAGAGTACCGGCCGATATCAGGGCAGACGGCGGCGTCGCCAGAATGGCTGATATTTCCGTTATAGAAGAGGTCATGAAGGCGGTCACCATACCTGTTATGGCTAAATGCCGAATCGGCCACTTCGTCGAGGCGCAAGCCCTTGAAGCTATCGGAGTAGATTTTATAGACGAATCCGAGGTTCTCACCCCCGCCGACGATACCAACCATATATTAAAGCATGGCTTCAAGGTACCCTTCGTCTGTGGCTGCCGAAACCTTGGCGAAGCGCTTCGCCGCATCGGCGAGGGGGCAGCTATGATACGCACCAAAGGCGAAGCCGGCACCGGGGATATCGTTGAAGCGGTCAGGCATATGAGAGCGGTAACCGGCGGTATCAACAGGCTTAAAAACGCACCCGAAGATGAGCTAATGGCCATCGCCAAGGAGATTGGCGCCCCTTACGAGCTGATACTTGAGGTACACAATACGGGTAAACTACCGGTAGTCAACTTTGCCGCCGGTGGCGTAGCCACACCGGCCGACGCTGCCCTGATGATGCAGCTAGGTGCCGAAGGTGTCTTCGTAGGCTCTGGTATCTTCAAATCGGCTGATCCCGAAACAAGGGCTAAGGCCATCGTTAGAGCCACCACCCACTACCAGGATCCGGCTATCATCGCCCAGGTATCCAAAGGATTGGGAAAGGCTATGGCCGGTCTGGATATAAAGCAAATCCCGGATGACCAGTTACTGGCACCCAGAGGATGGTAACAGACAGATTAAAGGAGCGAGCCAGGCGTACCCCGGAACTAGCCATTCATTCCCTTTCTGTTGTTTTTCAAGTAAAGTCCCTTCTTAAACCGATAAACGGAAAGGTATTTCTATATGCACAGGCTTGAGGTATATCTAAAAGACCACCTGCCAGACCCGAGAGGTAGTGGACTCACCTTTGATATACAAGACCTGGGCATAAAAGGTGTTACCGATATCCGCGTTGTAGATATCTACTGGCTGTACGGCGAGCTTACCGCCGAAGAACTAATAACTTTAGCCGGCCAGCTTTTAAGCGACCCGATAACACAGCATTACGCTATAGACCTTAAGTATAGCGCTAAACCTGCTCCAGACATCAACCCCATAGAGGTTACCTATAACGCCGGCGTAGCCGACCCGGTGGCTGATACTATTTTCAAGGCGGCTTACGACCTTGGTATCAAAAATCTCACCGCCGCCAGAACCGGCAGCCGCTATATCATCAAGGGCAGGCTTACTGAAAAGGAGCTTGAAATAATAGCCAGCCGTCTGCTGGTAAATCCTATTATCCAGCACATCGTTACCCGGGAACCGACCAGCCTGCCGCAGAACCCGGCTTACAAGTTCCAACTTAAAACACTTAAACTTCTCGGCGCCAGCGGCCATGAGATTACAGACTTATGCCACCAGTTCGGTTTCAATAAAGGCGAGCTTAAGGCTATAAGTAATTATTTTGAGAATGAAAGCCGCCAGCCGACCGATGCCGAGCTGGAGACATTCGCCCAGAGCTGGTCCGAGCACTGCGTACACAAGACCTTCAAAGCAAAGATAGATTATGACGGACAGATTATAGACAACCTGCTTAAAAGCACCATCGCCAGGGCTACCAGGGAGCTTGATAAATCCTGGTGCCTCTCGGTATTCGTGGATAACGCCGGGGTTATCGCCTTTGACGATAACTGGGCTGTCTGCTTCAAGGTGGAGACGCACAACCACCCGTCGGCGGTAGAGCCTTACGGCGGTGCCGCCACCGGCATCGGCGGTGTCGTCCGTGATGTACTGGGCACAGGGCTATCTGCCAAGCCATTTTTTAATACCGATGTCTTCTGCTTCGGCTCGCCCGACCTGCCTTATGAAAAGCTGCCGCCGGGAGTATTACACCCGCGCCGTACCTTTAAAGGAGTGAAGTCAGGCGTCGCCGATTACGGCAACCGCCTGGGAATTCCCACCGTTAACGGCGCCGTTCTCTTTGATAATAGATATACCGGAAATCCGCTGGTCTTCTGCGGTACCGCCGGCCTGATGCCCATATCCTGCGCCAGAACGGGTAAACACCGGCCGGGAGATTTCGTGGTTTTAGTCGGCGGGCGCACCGGGCGCGACGGCATCCATGGTGTTACCTTCGCCTCGGAACAGCTGACCGAGGAATCCACAGATGTTTCCTATAGCGCCGTCCAGATAGGTAATGCCATAGTAGAGAAAAAAATGCTGGACGCCATACTCAAGGCGCGGGATAAAAAGCTTTTCAGCCGTATAACAGATTGCGGCGGCGGCGGTCTCTCCTCGGCCGCCGGCGAGATGGGCGAAGAAACCGGCGTAAAGGTATTTCTAGACCGTGTGCCTCTTAAATACGCCGGCCTATCCTACGACGAAATATGGATATCCGAGTCTCAAGAGAGAATGATACTGGCGGTACCGCCTGAGTGCGTCGATGAACTATTGAGGCTCTTTGCCGATGACGATGTAGAAGCCACCATCATCGGCGAGTTCACCGACGATAAGAGACTGAAGCTTTTTTATAACGACATTAAAGTAGCCGACCTGGATATGGGCTTTCTCCACGGCGGACAGCCACAGCTTGAACTAAAAGCCACCTGGCAAAAACCGCAGCATCAAGAACCCGATTTTACCCAACCTGAGGATATAGGTAGTGAACTGCTTAAAATACTGGGGCGTTTCAATATAGCCAGCAAGGAGTGGGTTATCCGTCAATATGATCACGAAGTACAGGGGGGCAGCGTCCTTAAACCGCTGGTGGGTTGTAATAACGATGGCCCCGGCGACGCCGCCATCGTCAGGCCGGTACTGAGCACGGAAACCGGCGTTATTGTTGCCAACGGTATCAATCCTAACTACGGTGATATAGACCCTTACTGGATGGCAGCCTCGGCTATCGATGAAGCCCTGAGGCAGATAATCGCCGTCGGCGGCAGCCTGGAGCGGGTGGCTCTACTTGATAACTTCAGCTGGGGCAATACAAACCGCCCCGAAAGCCTGGGAGCACTGGTGAGAGCCTGCCAGGCATGCTACGATATGGTTAAAATCTATCAAACTCCCTTTATCTCCGGCAAGGATAGTTTAAACAACGAATTCAACTACCGGGGCAAGACGATATCCATCCCCCACACCCTGCTGATATCCGCCATCTCGGTCATGGAGAATAGCAGTAAGGCAGTATCGATGGACTTTAAGCAGCCCGGCAACTCAATATATATAGTCGGCGATACCTTTAGCGAACTTGGCGGCTCCGAATATTTTAAAAGCCGTGGCTATACCGGCAACAATGTACCCAGGGTGAGAGCCGAGATAGCTAAGCATCGCATGGACAGGCTGAGTATAGCCACTGCCCTGGGGCTGGCCAAATCCTGCCATGACCTGAGCGATGGCGGACTGGGAGTAGCTATCTCTGAAATGGCTTTTGCCGGTGGTCTGGGCGCCGAGGTAGAGCTTTCAAAAGTGCCACTGGGAGAAACGATTGATAGAGATGATTATATTTTGTTTTCTGAATCAAACAGCCGTTTCCTGGTTGAAGTTGCGCCCGAAAAAGAAAAACAGTTTGCCGAGACGATGGCCGGAACCAGCACCGTTAAAATCGGCCTGATAAACAACTCTGAATATCTGGTTATCTTTGGAATAAATAATAACGAAGTGGTAAATCTGCCGCTAGACAAACTAAAAGAGGCCTGGCAGAAACCGCTTAAATGGTGACTTTACTATGAGTTTAGCTAGGGCTTTGATACTCAGGGCACCGGGCACCAACTGCGATACCGAAGCAGCTTATGCCTTCGAGCAGGCCGGCGCCAAGCCTGAACCGGTAAATATAAACGAGCTTATTAGCAAAAGGGTAAAACTATCTGATTACCGAATACTTACCTTCCCCGGCGGTTTCACCTACGGCGACGACCTGGGCGCCGGTAAAGTTCTGGCTAATGAAATCAGGCTAAAGCTGGCCGATGACATCAACAGGTTCATCGAAAGCGGCGGCCTCATCTTAGGCATCTGTAACGGCTTCCAGGTACTGGTTAAGACAGGTATCCTGCCCGGACCCGTCATCACTATAAAGCCAGGGATAACTCTTACCAATAACGATTCCGGCAAATTCGAATGCCGCTGGGTATATCTCAAGACGGCCGGTGATAGCAACTGCGTTTTTACAAAGGGAATAGAAAGAATGTACCTGCCGATAGCCCACGGGGAGGGCAAGCTTATCGCCGATACCGAGGTTGTTTCAAAGTTAAACGCCGTTCTTTACTATACTGATGAAGAAGGCAGGAAGGCCGGCTATCCCTATAACCCTAACGGCTCTATTAATAATATCGCCGGTATCTGCGACGATACCGGGCGCATCTTCGCCCTGATGCCCCACCCGGAGCGCCATACCAGAAAAAGCCAGCATCCCAGGTGGACCAGGGGAATTGCCCAAGAACCGGGCGACGGCTTAAAGGTGTTTGCTAACGCCGTAGAATGGGTTAGAAACCTTTAAGCATGTAATGCCTCAAGCGGAAAAGTCTCTATTGCCGTATAGCCGAGTGTTATGTTATACTTCTTGGCTGATGTAACTTGTAATGGAAGCAGGAGGGATTAACTTGCCAAGCACCAATATTAAGGAACTCTTGGAAGCCGGGGCGCACTTTGGCCATCAGACCAGCCGCTGGCATCCCCGGATGAAGAAATACATATTCACCAAACGCAACGGCATACATATCATTGACCTGGAGCAGACCACCGGCATGCTGGATAGAGCCTGCGAATTCGTCAAACAGGTAATCGACGAGGGGGGCAAGATTCTGTTCGTCGGTACTAAAAAACAGGCGCAGGAAATCATCGCCGAAGAAGCCACCCGCTGTGGTATGTATTATGTAAACCAACGCTGGATAGGCGGTATCCTGACCAACTTCGCCACCATCCAGGCAAGGATAGACCATCTGGTAAGACTTGAAGACCAGCAAACCCGCGGTGAGTTTAACCGCTTACCTAAAAAAGAAGCTCTTAAGCTTGAAGAGCAGATTTTAAAGATGAATAAGACCATGGGTGGCTTTAAGGAAATGACCGAGCTACCCGATGCCATGTTCATAGTTGATCCATTCAAAGAAAAGATTGCACTTACCGAAGCCAGATGTATCGGTATTCCGGTGATATCCATGGTAGATACCAACTGTAATCCCGACGAGATAGATTACCCCATTCCTTCTAACGATGACGCCATGAGAACTATCAAGCTGGTCTGTAGTAAAATAGCCGAATCTATTATTGAAGCTAGAGGTATTGAAGAAGAAGCGGCCATCTTTGAAGAAGCCAGGGTAGAGGTTAAGGAAGAAATAGCCGCGGAAAAGAAAACTCCCGAAGAAGAGCTTGCTGAAGCTATAGATAAAATAGAAGCGAAGAAAGAAAGAAAAACCAGACAAAATAGCGAACCAGAAGCTACCGAAGAAGATAAATAAATCAGGGGGCACGGAAGTTGCAGATTTCAACCGAAGCTATAAAAACCTTGAGAGAAAAATGCGGCGCAGGAGTTATGGATTGCCGCAACGCCCTTTTAGAGTGCCAGGGTAACGAAGATAAAGCACTGGAAGTGCTTAAAGAGAAGGGCTTTCGCAAGGCGGCCAATAAAGCACAAAGAGAAACCTCCGAGGGTCTTATAGAAGCCTATGTCCACACCGGCGGACGTGTCGGCGCCATTGTAGAGATTAACTGCGAGACCGACTTTGTCGCCCTCACCGATGAATTTAAGAAACTGGCTCACGAACTGGCCATGCAGGTAGCCGCCATGTGCCCCAAGTACCTGACCAAAGAAGAGCTCCCCGATGACGAAGAAATAGCCCCGGAGGCAGCCTGCTTGCTGCTGCAACCCTATATCCGCGACCCTTCAAAAACAGTCAACGACCTGATAGTTGAAGCCATCGCCAGGACAGGCGAAAATATACGTTTAAAAAGATTTGCCAGATTTGAACTGGGCGGTTAGGCGCCGGGCAAATGGCAGACATTAAATATAAAAGAATCCTCCTGAAACTCAGCGGTGAAGCCCTTAGCGACCAAGGGAAGTACGGCATTGACACCAAAACCCTGGTTCAAATCGCCAACCAGATAAAGCATCTGGTAAAAATGGGGGTCGACGTAGCTATCGTCGTCGGCGGCGGTAATATCTGGCGGGGTTCCGAAGCAGCCAAAGAAGGCATCGACCGTGTTACCGCAGACTACGCCGGTATGCTGGCTACCATCATCAACGCCCTGGCTCTTCAGGACGTGCTGGAAAGAGAAGGCGTTTATACCAGGACACAAACTGCTATCGCCGTCCACGAAGTGGCCGAACCGTTCATCAGGAGAAAAGCCATCCGCCACCTGGAAAAAGGACGGGTGGTCATTTTCGCCGGCGGTACCGGCAACCCCTATATGACCACAGATACTGCCGCCGCCTTAAGAGCTATCGAAATCGAGGCTGACGTACTGCTTATGGCCAAGAACAACGTAGACGGCGTCTATAGCGCCGACCCTAAAAAAGACCCCGAGGCTATAAAGTACGACCGTATCAGCCATATGGAAGCCCTCAAGAAACGCCTCAAGGTGCTTGATGCTACCGCTTTATCCCTTTGCCTGGAAAACAAGCTGCCGATTATCGTCTTTGACCTTAAAGCTCCCAAAAGCATCGAAAAGGCTGTTAAGGGCCAGGCGATAGGTACTCTGATAACCAGCGAGGTTTGATATGACCGATGATATCCTGCTAAACACCGAGGAAAAGATGGAAACTTCCGTCAACGCCCTGAAACGAGAGCTGGCTTCCCTGCGCACCGGGCGGGCGACTCCCTCACTGGTGGAGCATATCAAGGTAGATTATGCCGGGGTACCCACCCCTCTCAACCACCTGGCTGGTATCTCGGTACCAGGCACACGCTATCTGGTCATCCAGCCATGGGATAAGAGCACTATCCAGAGTATAGAAAAGGCTATTTTAAAATCCGACCTCGGATTGACGCCCTCAAGCGATGGCAACGTGATACGGCTCAATATCCCGCCGTTATCCGAGGAAAGACGCCAGGAACTGGTCAAACTGGTGCATAAACGGGTCGAGGAAGGCAGGGTAACCATCCGCAACGCCAGGCGCGAAGCCATGGAAGAGATGAGATTACTGGAAAAAGAAAGCCAGATATCGCAGGACGAACTCAAGCGGTCTCTAGACCAGTTGCAGAAACTCACCGATACCCTGATAGCCAGCGCCGACCAGATAGGCCGGGATAAAGAAGCCGAGCTTAAGGAGGTCTAGCCCGGTTTTTAAAGCGTAACCGAGCTATGGCCGATAACTTAATGGATAGTCAAACACCGCCCTTAAAACAAATCAGCCCGCTGCCCGAACATGTAGCCGTTATTATGGACGGCAACGGACGCTGGGCTGAGAAAAAGGGATTACCCCGTATGGAAGGCCACCGCGCCGGCATAGAAAGCACCCGCACCACCGTCAGACACCTCGGCCAGTACGGCATCAAATACCTCACCCTTTACAGCTTCTCCACTGAAAACTGGAAACGTCCTGAGAAGGAAATAATCGGCTTGCTCAAGCTGCTCGAGGAGTCTTTAAAGAAAGAAGTGCCCGAGCTAAACGAGAATAATGTACGCTTAAACCACATCGGACGCCTGGACCGTCTGCCGCCTGGTTTAAGAAAAACCATCAGTGAAGCTATAGAACTTACCAGTGGTAATAGCGGTATGGTTTTAAGCCTGGCTTTCGACTACGGCGGACGGAGCGAAATCTTAAACGCCGTTCGCAATATAATTAAAGAAGGTGTTCAGCCTTCTAAAATAGATGAAGGATTATTAACCAAACACTTGTATACCGCCCAGTTGCCAGATGTAGACCTGGTTATCAGAACCAGCGGAGAGTACCGCATCAGTAACTTCCTGCTGTGGCAATCTGCCTATAGCGAATTTTATTTTACCGATGTCCTTTGGCCCGATTTCAGCTATACCGAGATAGAAAAGGCGCTGACCGCCTACAGCCAGCGGAAAAGGCGCTTCGGCAGCCTTTAAGGGATTATAGATGCTTAAGAAGAGGATAATTTCTGCCGTCCTACTTATCCCGCTACTCTTCCTCTTCGTCTGGTTCGACCAGCCGCTACCCTGGCTGACTATATTCGTGGCCGTCTGGGGATGCCTGGCCGCCCTAGAGTTTTACCACATCGTGGCCGCCGCCAAGGCACCGCCGATAATCCCTATTGGCATCATCTGGACGCTGCTTTTCATCATCGGCCCACATATCATTGATAAAATAGGAGATCGATTTT
>DAOUMG010000008.1:0-6060 GCA_034411935.1 Dehalococcoidaceae bacterium | reverse complement strand
CTTTGCCGACTATCTCTTCTTCTTTATAACCCAGTATCTCTACCGCTTTCCTGTTAGCCATGGTTACCATGCCGTCTTTACCCAGGGCGATGAACATAACCCCGGCGGTATCCAGGTACTTCTGCGCCAGGTCTCTCTCTTTCTTTATCTGCTCTTCCGCCTGTTTGCGCTCGGTGATATCTCTACACACACAGAAAATAAGCTTCTGCTCTTGTAATACAGCCGCGTTGGTACTTATCTCAACGTTATAAATAGTACCATCTTTACGGCAGTGTTTTGTCTCGAAATGGTCCCCGGCCTCATCAATACTCCTAATCATATCAAGTAATTTTTCGTGTGGTATCTGGTACTCCCAATCCCATACGTAAAGTTCTTTTATTTCCTCTCTGGAATATCCTAACATCTCGCTAAATCGCCTATTTGATTCATATACCTTACCGTTCTGGTCAAGTACAACGATACCATCTCTAGAACCCTCGATCAGGATGCGATGGCGGATTGCTTCTTTCGGTATGATTTCTTCCGCCTTTTTGCGTTCGGTAATGTCTCTGGTAATTCCCCGGTAACCACTCGGTTTGCCCTCTGTATTTAAAAAGGGGACGCCGCTGATTTCAAGGAATCTAATTCGGCCATGACCGTCAAGGCTGCGCACTTCCATATTTGCAAAGGGGGAATGTGATTCAAATATCGCAGAACACGCTTTATTAGCTTGCTCTCTGTCTTCAGGCAGCAAAAGGTCGAATGGTGTTTTACCGAGCATCTCCTCCGATTTTAATCCCCACAGTTTCTCCATTTGGGGGCTGCAATAGGTGTAAACACCATTTATATCCATCTCCCAGATAAAGTCATTAGTGGTTTCTACAAGTGCCTGGAATTTTTTCTGGCTTTCCAGTAATTTTATCTCATCGTTCTTGCGCTCTGTGACATCTTGCCCGATGGCTAGTAAACCAACGATATTGCCGTCTGCGTCTTTCAGGGTCTTATCGCACCACTTAATATCACGCTCCGTCCCATCTTTTGTTACGATCTTGTCGATATTGCCTATGGTCTTTATATCTTTAACCGCTCCTAAGAACAGGTTTCTTGTACTAGCTCGGGTTAGCTCGGGCAAGAACGTATCAAACCATTCCTTGCCTTTTACCTCCTCAATACGATAGCCTGAAATCTGTTCCATATACGGATTGAATTCTAGTATTCGTCCTTCTTTATCCAGTACCAAGATGATTACCTGTGCTGTATCAACGATACTTCTAATGAAGTCCTTCTCTTGCCTCAACGCATCTTCTACCTGCTTGCGTTCTGTAATATCACGGGCAAATATAGTGGCTATGTTTATATTTTCGTATTTAATATAATTGGCTTTTATCTCAACAGGTATAGTATCTCCTCTTTTTGTTCTGTAGCCGGTTTCTGTGGTTATAGAACCCGCCTGTTTAAGTTTTTTCCATCTTATCGGTATTTCTTTTTCAGCACAGTTCACATCTATATCACATTTCTTCATAGAAAGTAGTTCTTCCTGCGAATAACCGAGCTTCTGGCAAGCTAACTCATTAACATATATGATTTTACCTTTATCGTTAATCCAAAATGCCATATCAGAAGCCTGGTCGATGGTGAACTGGGTTAGCTTTAAGGACTGCTGAGTGTTTTCCAGGTTATCTATATTATCATTTAACTTCTTATTTACCAGATCAAGCTTTCTGGTTCTTTCGGCAATTTTCCTCTCCAGATGATTCCTGTAATCATCCAGTTCATTCTCTACCTTTACACGTTCCGATATATCTCTGGCAATACCCAGCACTACATTTTTGCCACCTAGTTCCAGCGGATAGGTATTAATCTCAACAAGTATTTCTGAGCCGTCTTTTCTTTTAAGAGTAAATTCATCAGGCCCCGTTTTTTTACCGATGGCGTTTTCCGCCAGCAGCTTGGCTGCTTTTATAGCCTGTTTTTTTGATATTAATCCTACCTTAAGAAAACTTTTACCTATTAGTTCTTCTTTCTTATATCCTGTTATTTCTTCGGCGAATTTGTTGCCATCTAAAAAAATACCCTTCAAGTCGCTTATATAGTAGGCATCGGGCGCACATTCAAATATACTTCTAAACCTCTGTTCTGACTCTCCGAGGTCTTTAGCTACCTGTTCAGAATAAATATTTTGCGTCTTCATTTCTTAAAACCACATATTTCTAAGTCTTTATCTAATCCTTCGTTTAATGCACCCTTAGTTTTTCTCTTATCACGGCATATAATCCGCGTACCTATTTCATTTTTTTATGAATGAAGCTATTAATGACGTTCATTATTTCGTTACGGCTGAAAGGTTTCTTCATCACTGTAAAGGGGCCGTTTTCGGCAGCTCTTTCCATTATTTCACTATCAGGATAGCCCGTGATGATAACTACGGGTACTTCCTGGTCCAGCTGTCTTATCTTGGCGAACACCTCGCTACCATCAAGCACCGGCATTTTAAGGTCTAAGAAAATTAAATCAAAATTCTGTTTGGTAATTATATCCAGCGCCTCAAGACTGCTGTTGGTATATTTGATCCTTGAGCCGTATTGATTGACAGTCTTTTGAAAAAGCTTACCTATTACCGGGTCATCGTCGATAACCAAAATATCGGGCGCACCGCCGGTCAGGTTTTTGGAAAGCCATCTGTTTATCTGCTCCCTATCGAAACGAAACTGCCGCCCTATTTTAATAGCAGGGATTTCTCCACCTTTAGCTTTTCTTATTATTGTCTCTCTTCTTAGCTTTAAATACTTGGCTAATTCACCTGTAGTCATTAACTCTTCCATAATATCTCCTAACTTTATATTATTTATTAGTATATTACCATACTTTTTGCTACATGTCAATACCCTATTATGTTTATATTTGTAGTATTTACATCATTATTAACTATCCAAGGGATGACCAAAACAGAAGTTAAGGAACTATAATAAGGAATTTATGAATGCCTCCTAGGGCAAAGGCTTTGTTTTTATTTATATTGCCGCTTACTTTAAGTTATATTAAGCGGTAAATATATTTTTATTTATTCGCGCTTTTTTCGTCTTTCTTTTCCCTGAAGGTATCAGCGACATTCTCTCCAAATTTCTTAGCCGCTTTGCCTACGTCCTTAAACTTTATCCCGACTTCCTCGTCCTTAAACCTGTCTCCCAGAGCGTTTGCCGAAGCCACCAGGCTTCTGCCGAATTCCCTTCCTTTTTCTTTAAGCTCCGGGTCGTTTAATATCTCGCCTACGGCATCGCCAAAAGCGCGAAATATCTCGCCAAAGCTCTCTATTGTATTCTTCTTTTCCTTTTCTTTCGCCATTTTCGTCTCCTCATCTATTATTTTGTCTATCGTAATTACAGCCTTCCGCATTGTCAAATGATTAAAATTGTAGCCCGCTACCTTCTATGTTAAAATGCTTATACTTTATTTCTCGCTATATATTCTTTTTCAAGGAGGGAATTTATATGCGTTACATGACTCATTGTTATGTTAAGACACCGGTTAAATCTCTGGATGAAAAGAGCATGGCTAAACTGCAGGCCCTGGAAGAGAAGATAGGCTTCCCCCTAATCGCCTTTGATAAAAAGCAGGATCACCCCGATCTTACCGACGAACAGCTGCAGCAGATAATAAAGCTGGAAAAAGAAATCAACGCTAGTATCATAGCTTATAATCCCTAGAAGCTATACTCTATGCTATACATAATACAGCCATCTCGCATATTCTTAGGACGATGTAATGCCAGATAGTAATATATTGCAAAGGATATATTTTGATTACGCCGCCACCACGCCAGTTCATCCTTCGGTTCACAAGGCTATGAATCCCTATTTCAACCGCCTTTTCGGTAATCCCTCTGCCGTCCACTATCACGGGCGCAAAGCACGTCAGGCTATGGACTCGGCCAGGGAGAAGGTCGCCCGGCTTATAGGCGCTGAGGGCGAATGCCTCTTTTTCACCAGCGGCGGCACCGAGGCAAATAATCTGGCTATTTCAGGCATCGCCTTTGCTAACCGCAAAAAGGGTAACCATATTATAACTTCGGTAATTGAACACCACGCCGTTTTAGAGGTCTGCCACTCCCTTGAAGATTCCGGATTTGAGGTAACTTACCTGCCGGTAGATAAATCCGGCATGGTATCTCCTGATGATGTGGAGAAAGCTATTACGGATAAAACTATTGTTATCTCGGTGATGCTGGCTAATAACGTTATCGGCACCATCCAGCCGATTGCCGAAATAGGCAAGATAGCCCATGAAAAAGGCATCTACCTGCATACGGATGCCGTCCAGGCGATAGGTCATATTCCTATTTCAGTCAATAGTCTGGGAGTGGATATGCTCTCAATTTCGGCTCACAAGCTCTATGGTCCCAAGGGAATAGGCGCTCTATATATCAGGAAGGGCACCCGAATCGCTCCTATAATCTACGGCGGCGGCCAGGAAAACAGGATGCGCTCGGGTACCGAAAACGTACCCGGCATAGTCGGCTTCGGCAGAGCCGCCGAACTCGCCCGCGAAGATATCAAGCAAGAAAACGAACAGTTGATAAGACTTCGCGATCTTTTAATAAAGAGCGTTCTTACAAATGTGCCCTATTCGCACCTAAACGGTCACCCGACCAAGAGGTTGCCTAACAACACTAACTTCAGCTTTGAATTCATTGAAGGCGAATGGCTTTGTTCAAGGCTGGATGACCGCGGCATTAGCGCTTCAACCGGCTCTGCCTGCAGTTCCTCAAGCCATGAGCCATCTTATGTACTTAAAGCAATAGGGCGGCCACCCGAACTCTGCCATGGTTCGTTAAGACTAACTCTGGGCAAATGGACTACCGACGAAGAAATCGACAGGGTTCTTAATGTTTTACCTGAAGTAATAGCTAATATCAGGAGCAGTTCACTTCTATATAAGAAGCATATAGAGCATGCCTGATTCCTTTAGGGCGATTATGGAATATCATCAAGGAAACTTTAAGGGGCGCGATAACCTCAGTCTTTACTACCGTAGCTGGCTGCCCTCAACTAAACCCAGGGCAGTTCTTCTAATCGTCCACGGACTTGCTGAGCATAGCGGCCGTTATTCTAATCTTGCCAGCCATTTTGCCGAGGAGGGCTTCGCCGTATATAGCTTTGACTTGAGAGGTCACGGTAAATCCGATGGCTCACCGGGCTATGTTAACCGCTTCTCAGAATACCTTGATGATTTGGAGATGTTTTCTAACCTGATAAGTAACAAGCATAATAATGCCAGGACTTTTTTAATCGGCCATAGCGTCGGTGGTCTTATTGCTGCTTATTTTGTCCATAACCATCAAGATAGTTTTGGCGGCCTTATTCTCTCCGGAGCTACCGTTAAACCCGGTTCCAGCCTTTCGCCAGTTAAAATAACCATGGCACGGATGCTTTCTCTGGCGTTTCCCAGGCTTGGCGTTGATGTAATAGACGCCACAGCGGTTAGCCAGGACCAAGAAGTGGTTGACGCCTACATAAGCGACCCCCTGGTTTATCGCGACAAGATAAGCGCCCGTCTGGGTGCCGAGCTTATCAATGCCATGCAAAGGTTAACCGAGCAGTTATCCGATATAAAACTACCTGCCCTTATAATGCATGGTACCGCCGACCGTCTTTCTGACCCCGAAGGCAGCCGGCTTCTTTACCACCAGATAGGCTCTGATGACAAAACACTAAAAGAATATGATAATTTCTTCCATGAAATTTTCAACGAACCGGGGCGTCTTCAGGTTTTCAGCGATATGGAAAGCTGTTTGAAAGCACACCTTTAATTCTATTTATTATAAAATTATAATGAGCCGAAATAATAAAAGTAGCAAACCAGGAAATGTCCAGTCTTTGCTTGGATTCATGGCGCAACGTCCATACATATCCGATATCTTGTTACCTTCTCTAACTATCCTCTTCGGACTGCAGACCTTGAGGATGCTGGTTCCGGGTCTTACCTGGCTGCTAGGCGACCGTTTCGGACTGGACGCTGTCCAACTCGGTCTTATCGCCCTGCTAGTTTTTGGAACCGCCTTCCTTGCCGGAGCGCTGCGCATCC
>DAOUMG010000007.1:0-15469 GCA_034411935.1 Dehalococcoidaceae bacterium | reverse complement strand
CTGGTGAAGCAATACGTGGTTGGCGACGCTGCCGATTGAATAGTGGCTATCATCGCTCTTGAAGGCGTCTTCAATCGCCTCGCTGATAGCCAGTCCCAGGCTGCCGCTTGACTTGGGGTCTTCCTCCAGCATTTTGCGCCCGATATCGGTATCCGGGCTGGGGCTGGGAACACACTGGGCGCCCCAGGACTCCATCATGATTCGGCGGTATGGTTTCTGGTGATAGCTTACGCTGACCATATAGACCTTGAGTTCCAGACCGAACAGGGCGCAGGCGAATGCCAGCGAGCTGCCCCACTGGCCGGCGCCGGTTTCGGTGGTCAGTCGCTTAATGCCCTCTTTCTTATTGTAATATGCCTGGGCAATGGCTGTATTGGGCTTGTGGCTGCCCGCTGGACTCGTTCCTTCGTACTTATAAAATATCTTTGCCGGGGTATCCAGGTATTTCTCCAGACGGTAGGCGCGGTGAAGATTGGTCGGCCTCCAGAGCTTGTAGGCATCGCGTACCTCTTCGGGGATATCTATATACCTGTCGGGGCTGAACTCCTGCTCGTTGACTGCCGCGGCAAACAGGGGAGGCGGCAGTATGGTGGGCTCCTTGGTGCCCGGGTGGAGTTCCGGAGGTAGCGGCTCAGGAAGGTCGGGAAGGACGTTATACCACTTTTCGGGTATCTCCTTTTGGCTCAACTGAATGATGTTGTCTTTCATTGTTTCTCCTTTCTGCGATTAATATAGATTTTTATACTTTAACTATCTTACCTAAAGAAAAACCCTCTACCCAAAGGGGCAGAAGGTTCGCTTCCACGGTACCACCCTTTTTTAGCCTAAGGTTAAAGACGCTGGCTATCTCAATATAAGCACGGAGCTAAAAGCTCGATACTCTGGGAATATATAACGCTTCCCCTGCGGCAAAGCCTACTAACTAAAAGCTTTCGGTTTGCGGCTCCCAAGTCCATTCAACTCCTGCGCCGGCGCCGGTTTCCAGCTAACCCGACTCTCTTTCAGCCCCGCTCTGAAGCCTACTAGTCTTGCTCGCAGCCTTTACTATATTAGTAAAACACTATAAACAAACGAAATGCGTTTGTCAAGTTGCCTTTAATACTCAACTGGCGAATGGATTAGAAATTTGCTACACTAGCTTGAACTATTTATAAATATTAGGAGCAATAAGTTAAGCCTGTAGTATGGCCTTGGTAGATATATTAATTTATATAATATCTACAGTAATAAAAAAGATAATAGATGAAGCAAAAAGTAATTATAGTCACCGGTTCAACCGCCTGTATTCCAAAAGTTATGGCGGATAAGCTATCAATAGAGATAGTACCTATAGAAGTGATATTTGGTGACAAGATTTATAAGGATGGCATTGATATAACTCCCGATGAATTCTATTCAATGCTTAGGAAGGCGGAAAAATTACCTACCACTTCGGGCTCTCTACCGGCACCGTTTCTGGAAGCTTACAGGAGAGCCGGTAAAAAAGGAAAAAGTATCCTATGTATCACCGAGTCGTCCAGATTCAGCGGTATGTATAACTCGGCGGTTATGGCAGCCGGTTTGTTAAAAAAAGAAATAGCCGATTTTACAATAGAAGTAATAGATTGCACCACAGCGGCCGCCGGACAGGGGCTGGTGGCGATGGCGGCGGCAGAAGAGGCAGCCAAAGGTATGTCTCTATCGGAAGTGTACGAAAAAGCCCGAAAAGTAATGTCGCGGGTATATCTGTACGCTACGCTTGATACGTTGTACTATCTGATAAAAGGGGGGAGGGTACCTAAAGTAGCCGGTCTGGCCAACTCGATACTACAATGGAAGCCGGTGTTTTCCGTAAACGGCGGCGATGCCCATACGGTTGCCCTGCCAAGAACTACCGATAGCGCCATAAAGAATATAATAAGACTAATGGCTAAAAAGGTTAATAAAAACGAGCCTATAAATGTAGCCGTTATGCATGCCGATGCTATAAAAATGGCACAGGGACTAAAGGAAAAAATAACCGGACGTTTCAAATGTAATGCGATTTATATAACAGAGTTCACTTCGGTAATGGGAGTTCATACCGGGCCGGGCGTCGTTGGGGCCGCTTTCTATCAGGAAATAAAAGAGCAGTATTGACACTCTAACGCTGGCAGGCGGTAAAATATCAAGGCTATAAGTACAAAGAAACCATTTTAGATATAAGTGGCTGTTTTCAAGCAAGATTGCTGTTAAAGCAAAAAACGGTTGGACAGAAATTAAAGAATATAAAGGAGAACCACAAATGGAAGTTAAGGTTGAGTCTACAGATTTAAAAAAAGTAAGGGCAGATGCCGCTATAGCCAGTATTTTTGAAGGTACCAAAGAGCTTACCGGTGATCTGGCGGCTATTAACGAGGCGCTTGGCGGGATGGTCTCCAGGCTTATTGAAAAGGGTGAAATAAAAGGAAAGCTAGGTGAAACTACCGTAATCCATAGCCCGGGGAATATATCTTCTGCCAGGGTTGCCGTAGTTGGTCTGGGAAAAAGGCAGGAATTTACCAAGGATAGGCTAAGAAGGGCGATAGCCGAAGCCTGCCGTATTTTACAGAAGAAAGGGGTAATAAAAATAGCCGTAGGTATTCCCGATGTCAGCGCCATTGATATCACCATAGACGGTAACATACAGGCTATCGCCGAGGGCGCTATTTTAGGGACCTATATCTTTGATAAATATAAAACGGGCAATAAAGAAGATAGCAAAGTAGAAAATCTTGAGATAGTGACTTCGCAGAAGCATAGCCCCGCGCTGATTGAAAGCGGTGTAAAGAAGGGTAAAGCTGTCGCCGAGGCTATAAATATGGCTAGGGATATGGTGAATGAACCAGCTAACAATATGACGCCGCAGATTATGGCTGATACGGCTAAAAAGATAGCCGAAAAGTATAATCTGGAACTGGTAGTACTGGAAACAGACAAGATGAAAGAAATAGGTATGGGGGCATTACTGGGAGTGAGCCAGGGAAGCTGCCAGCCGCCAAAAATGATAATCCTTAAATATCGCGGCAGGGAATCGGAAGATATCGACCTTGGTCTGGTAGGTAAAGGTATTACCTTTGACTCGGGCGGAATCTCGCTAAAGCAGCCGGAAAAAATGGAGGAAATGAAGACGGATATGGCTGGGGGAGCTTCAGTGATAGCTACGATGACGGTTTTGGCGCAGCTAAAGCCCAAGATTAATGTAATGGCGGTAGTGCCTGCGGTGGAAAATATGCCCGGCGGTGGCGCGTTAAAACCGGGTGATATCCTTAAGGCTATGAACGGAAAAACTGTTGAAATTATCTCAACCGATGCCGAAGGCAGATTAATACTGGCCGATGCTTTGAGTTATGCCGTAAAACAGGGTGCCCGTCATATAGTAGATGTAGCCACGCTTACAGGAGCCTGTATAATAGCTTTGGGCAAAGTATGTAGTGGCGGTTTTAGCAATGACCAGGACTTTATGGATGGAGTTAAAGTAGCGGCGACAACTGCCGGGGAACCAATATGGCAGTTACCGCTGCTTGAAGAATATAAAGAGCAAAACAAGAGCGATATAGCCGATATTAAAAATGCAGGCGGTAGAGATGCCGGTGCCATAACGGCAGCTGCCTTTTTAGCCGAGTTCGTCGGGGCTTCGCCGTGGGTTCACATAGACATAGCCGGCACCAGCACCTCGGATAAAGAATACGGTTATAAGATAAAAGGGGCTACCGGAGTGCCTGTGGGAACACTGGTAGACCTGGCAATAGGAATAGCCGCCAAGATTGCCGTATAAAGAAAAAATACCACCCTTGACTGAAATGGTAGAATTATTATAGGGGGTGTGAGTGGTGGGTGGACAATTTTTAAGGGTGAAATATTATTTTGAATATAAACTTAATAGTTCTTGCCGGCGGCAAAGGATTGCGGTTGGGACGTAATAAAGCGCTGGAAAAGATAGGCGGCAAGAGTCTGCTCGAAAGAGTGATACTTAATCTAGAATCAAGGGCGAATGAGATACTAGTAGTCAGTGCTGCCGGTATTTTATTGCCTGAAATAAAAACGAATAAAACAATAAGGTTTATAAAAGATGTCCGTCCCGGGAAAGGACCTCTGGTAGGTATATATAGCGGACTGCTGGCATCGTGTGAGCTTAACAACCTTGTCGTCGCTTGCGATATGCCATTTTTAAACGGTCGGCTGCTTGATTACATTATTAGCCAAGTCGAAGATAATGATATTGTTATTCCAAAGTTAAACAGCATGGTTGAACCACTGCATGCCGTCTATTCAAAGAGGTGCATCCCGTCCATTGAAGAGATGCTGGATTGCGGCGATTTTAAGGTTAACGGCCTTCTAAAAAGAGTAATAGTAAGATATATATGTAACGATGAGATAAACCGCTTTGACCCCGAACATCTGAGTTTTTTCAATATAAATACCAGGGCGGATTTTAAAAAAGCGGATAGACTAGCACAAAAAAATAGCAGAATTTAAATATGTTATTTAGGTTATGAAGGGAGTTCGGAGTTGATTGTTGAAGACTCTGAGTTTGTTTTTGAAGCGCCAAAGGCTATTTCAAGAGCCAGACGTGTTCTTATAAAACCTAACGCCTGTCAACCGGTTCCATATCCGGTAACGACCAGCCGGCAGATGCTGGAGTTGATAATAGATGGTATAAGGCAAATGAGCGATGCTGATATCATCCTGCTGGATGGCACTCCGGACGGCAGCCCCGTAAAACCAATATATCAGGAACTGGGTTATATTTTCCCGAGGGTGCTGACGCTGGATGTTAAAGACTGCGTCTGGGTTGAGGTGGATAATCCTTTGGATAAGCCATTTGCCGTACCTACCTTCTGGGTTCCCAATGTTATTCTATCGAGCGATTATCTTATAAGCGTAACGCCGCTCAAAGTAATTGACGGACAGGGAGATTTAAGCATAATGAATCTGCTATCACTGCTACCGGGCAGTAAGTATAGCGATGATAAACGGAAAGGCTGGGCGCAACTTTATGACCTGGGGATAGATAAGGTACTGGCCGATCTATATTTCACCCTGCCCTTTGACCTGGGAATAATCGAAGCCAGAAAAAAAATAATAAGCCGTAGAGATGCCGTGGAGGATAAAGTAGAGGAATATGGCAAGATATTTATCGGAGAACCTTACGAGGTTGATACCGAGGTCGCAGAGACGCTGGGAATCAAAACGAATTATCTTAGTTTAATAAAAGAAGCCAGAGAAACTTTAGGAACTAATATCTAATAGTAAAATTATTGAAGCGGTTACCGTATTCGTTCCAGATAATTTCCAGCCGCTTTACTTCTGAACCGGGGGGACCAATCTTAAGCTGGGTAATAAACCTGTCCAGCTTATCCTTATCTCCCTCTACGATGGCCTCGACGGTACCACAGGGCAGGTTTCTTACATAGCCTGTTAAACAGAGCTTTTCAGCATGCCGCTGGGTAAAAGCACGAAAAAAAACACCCTGAACCAAGCCGTAGACCAGTATTTTTGCCGAGGTCTTTTTAGACATCAGCTTCCCCTAGTGGGGGCTACTAAAATTCCTCTTCCTGGCCCTTTTTTCGCTTCTTCTTGCCGATAACCTCGACGTTTAGCGGCGTCTGAATGATATCACTGACCAACGGTTTCTTAGTGCTTTTCTTGGATTTTTTCAGCTCGTGATGTCTAAAATCTCTTTTGCCCATAATAAATACCGCAATGAATAGAAACTGCAATTAGTTTAACAGAGATATTTCAGTCTTGTAAAGTATCTTTAAGAAGATCCAGGGCAATACGTGCGGCTGCTGCTTCTGCCTTTTTCTTACTACTGCCCGAACCCCGGCTTATTACCTGGTCTCCGATAGAAACCTCGGCAACAAACATTTTATCATGGGCGGGACCGGCAGATTCTAAGATATTATAGCTGGGCGTTATCTGTTTCTTTTCCTGAACAAGTTCTTGAAGGCGGGACTTGTAATCGTCTGAAGAGATCTGATTTAAAAGGTCATTAATTTCTTCGTTGAATAAGAAGAAGACAAAGTCGCGACTGGCGAATAATCCCTGGTCAAGGTAGACGGCGGCGATTAGGGCTTCCAGAGCACCGGCCAGGTTAGCCGGTTTCTGACGACCATGACTTACTTCTTCGCCCTTGCCTAAGTATAGGTATTCGCCAAGGCTTATCCGTAGAGCTAGACGGCAAAGGGTACTTCTACGCACCAAAAGAGAACGAAATCTGGTAAGATGACCTTCCTGGTATTGGGGGAACTTGCTAAACAGCATATCGGCGAATACAAAACCCAGGACGGCGTCACCGAGGTATTCCAATCTCTCGTTGGATACCGGAGCAACAACAGGATTTTCATGGACATAAGAACTGTGAACGAGTGCCTGTTTTAAAAGTTCAGGATTATTAAACTTTATGCCCAGAATATTTTGTAGCTTTGATAGATCTAACAAAAAAGAGGTCTACCTTTCTCTATTGTTTATCTTTAGCTATTCTAGCTGTTTTAGTGGTCAAAAACCAGCGAGCGCCTGAAACGGTATTTTTAGAGGTGAGTTTCCTTGACTTAATAAAGGAAAACATTTACTATATGTGGTACTAGTACCATGCGATGGTATTAGTACCACAAAGAGCAAGTGGAGGGAGACTAAATGGCAAAGTTAATTGATAATATCGTAGTATTAGCTGTATTGGGGATGATTGCTTTTGTTGCCTTCGGTTTAGTCTACATTATCTTCACCGGGTTCATGTCGGTGCCCGATTCATCTTTCATAGCCGGTTAACTTAAGTAAATAAACCGGACGCTCTCATAGGGCTTCAAAAGCCCTATTCATATGTATCTAAATCATTGCCTCTATAAAAAGCATAATGCTATAATCTGGCGGTGCTGGGGAATAGTCTAGCGGTAGGACAGCGGACTCTGGATCCGTGAGGGAAGGTTCGAATCCTTCTTCCCCAGCCAGTTATAAATCTATGGAATAAAATAACACGCTGGTAATAGTTTCTAAATACCTATAGAAGTCTTGTATTCTTCCCAAGTTTTAAATCTGGCATCTCCGGATAGTGACTTAAGACGCAGGTAGTTATGCCTGTGGGACTGTAAAATTGTGTTTCTTACCGAGCAGTCGTTATAAATAAGATTTAGTTTATTTTCATCTATGTAACTGATTACCTTATATATATCCATGATACTGGGCAAATAGAACATATTAAAGGGATTCGGATTAATAGTATCGTTGGTATACAGTAGTTTTTCATCAATTAAATCATTAGTTTGCAGGTAATGCCTGTTGAAAGGCGTAACGCACAGTTCGTGAAGGTTCAGATAATCAACGCCGATATCGCTAAGTGTCTTTAGCGAACCTATCAGCTTGTCAAGCTGCCAGGACAACACGGGAACCTCGACTGATAGATAGTCAATTCTTTTTCTGGCAAGCTCCATTTTCTTAAGAATATCATCTGAATAATTGGATGCCGCCAGGTTAAACCTTATTTCGTTGATACCTCCGGCGGCAAGTGAGCCAATATTCCTTTCATTTACAAGATGACCGCCGGTGTATATCCAGAGGTACGGTTTACGTTTCCATCTAATGCCGTTTATTATATCAAGCCATTTTAAAATGCCTGCCGAGCTCATAGGACCTCTTCGGTTTGAAGTGGGTACTTTTTTAAGTTGCATCAGCGGTTCGCCGCCACTGAAAGAAACTCCTTTGACATCATCGATAATCCTGGCAATTCTTTCTTTGAATACTTCGATAAGAGGCACGTCTCCCCACGGGTCCCAGCCGCTGAAACTATTATTGGTTTCCTTTGACCTGTCCTGAGGACAGAAATGGCAGCTACGGTTGCATATATAGCTTAGATAAATACATATCCACCCGGCAGATTTACATGCCTGGCATCCTTTAGAAAGTTCCTTGCCCCTGGGCTTGAAGGTGGCTCCGTTATCGGTTTCTTCTCCACCCTTAATCTCTTTTCTCAGGCGGTTTGACAAGGCGACCATTTCGTCGTATCCCTGGAGATCTTGTTTATCTTGAAAAGACATATTTTGGTATCTATCTGTAAATATATATGGAAAGAAAATACCTTACAGTTTGATTTTTGTCAATATTTCTTATCTTTATTGTTTGTTAAATATATAAGCATTTTGGTAAAATGATGACTTAAGGCGCATTCGTCTAGCGGCCTAGGACACCCCCCTCTCAAGGAGGAGATCACCGGTTCGAATCCGGTATGCGCTACCAAGTATTTAATCACAGATTTCATTAGTCTGTGATTTTTATATCTGTAAACACACCAGGTTTTGATAATAAAGTGGGGTCAAAATGACCCCACTTTATTTTACGACTTTATCGTCTATGTTATAAAGTTATTAATCTTCTAGTAGCTAGGAAATAGGGGATAACCAGGAGTATGATTGCCGGTTAACCAAGAATAATTGTACCCAACCAGAAAGCGGTGGTCAACTTCTCAATTACTAACGTGTCCGACATGCGTTGTATCGCTAGCAGTAGCAATAAAAGGACTATAAAGAGGATAGATAACTAAAGCTTCCCTCTATAGTTGTAAAGTAACTATTGAATAGGGTGGTATTACTGGTTTTTATCTTGACTATTTGTTGGTTTCACGTGGTAGCTCTATATCGGTACATTGCTTCAAATAAGGAGCGTTGAAAAATAGCAGTATTAAACCTTGCCAATCACCATTTAGTTAAGCCCGAGAAAAGAAAGCAACCAATTTATCTATGTATTCATCGGGCTTTATCCTGTAAGAAAGGCTATGGCCGGCTTTATTAACTATCCACAGGCCGTCAAGACTATTACCAGAGGCTTTATATAGTATTCGGGCGTTGTCGGGCGGTACTGCCATATCACTGTTTCCATTAATGAATAAAATAGGGCATTTAATATAGGGCACTATATCTATGGCATTATCTCTAACAAGGCCGGTAATCAGGTATCCCATTAAGATAGAGCCCGGGGTAAAAAGCTTAAACAGGGGGAATTTTTGGCCCATTACCCGCGAACCCATCTTATAGTTACTACAAAAACAGCTATCCGAGACGATGCCGCTTATACCATCCTGACTGCCGGCGAAAACGATGGCTGCCACGGCGCCTGTGGAGATTCCCAGCAGAAAAATCTTTTCCTTTGCCCCGTTTTGATTGACTACAAAATCAAAAGCACCGCCGAAATCCCTGTCGAAGCGCGCCCGAGACCCGATTTTAGCCGTCTGAGAGAGACCGCAGCCGCGTCTATCTAAGGTAAGTACGTTGAAACCTTTTATTGATAGGTCACCGCATAGATTGAGAAGGTCTATCGTCTCATCGTTACGGCACTGTTTACCGCCATGCATTACGATAATAGTGCCTCTCTGGCCGCCGGGTATGTACCAGCCTCTTATAAGTGTTTTATCGTTTCTACTATAGAAAGATATATCTGAATAGGGTAAACCGAGTTGGGCCGGTGTTCTGGTTACCGGGACGCGGTTAGACATAGCCATGCCGTTAGCTATCAGTGCGGAAACCAGGAAATAAAAGAAAATAAGCGCTGCCAGAATAACTAACGTAGTCATAATGGATTAATTATAAAACGAAAATTAGTCGGTAATCAGGATACGTTATTTATTATTAATAAGGGCTTTTAGCTCGGTTAGAATACTATCGTCAATCTGGGAACACTGCTCACTGGTGGGGAAGGTGCCGTCTGATACTTCAACCAAGTACTCGGTTATTGCTTTTGCCATGGTGCCGGCTAGATTAGTATATTTTTTGGCGTGCCTAGGAACAAAATCCGTGTAAAGACCCAGGAGGTCGCTTATTACCTGTACCTGCCCGTCGCACCACCTGCCGGCGCCGATACCGATGGTGGGGATAGCTATATTCTCAGTAATCAACTTTGCAAGTTGCTCAGGCACGTTTTCCAGAACTACAGAAAAGGCGCCGGCTTCTTCCAGCGCCCTGGCGTCTTCCATGAGCTTGCGGGCAGTCTCCAGCGTCTTGCCCTGTACCTTATAGCCGCCGAGCTGGTTGATAGATTGCGGGGTAAGCCCGATATGGCCCATCACAGGGATACCACAGCCAACTATCCTTCTAACTTTATCAGCCACGGTGGCGCCACCCTCAAGCTTAACCGCCTGAGCGCCGGCTTCCTGGATAAAACGGGAGGCGTTATGCAGGGCGTCCTCCTGGCTTATGTGATAACTCATAAAAGGCATATCCCCGATAACCATCGCTTTGCTGCTGCCCCTGACAACCGCTTTGGTGTGGTGCAGCATATCCTCCATGGTAACAGGTATAGTTGATTCGTAGCCCAGCACCACCATTCCCAGGCTATCGCCCACCAGTATCAGGGGTATATCCGCCTGGTCTATTATCTTTGCCGTGGTGTAATCGTAGGCGGTCAGCATGGCTATTTTCTGCCCGCTTTGTTTCATTTCCTTAAACTTGTTAATACTAAATCTCATTGATATCTCCTTCAGGACGATATAGTATCAATAGCATATTTAACCCTGGTTATTCTGTTCTGTGAGTCAACATAGACCAACCTGGGAGAAAAGGTGGCTGCTTCATCGGCATCAATCTGGCAGTAAGCCAGAATAATAGCGATATCACCTTTCCTGGCGAGACGGGCGGCGGCGCCGTTTAGGCAGACCTGTCCGCTATTTTCCTTACCTTTGATAGCATAGGTGAAGAAACGAGCACCGTTATTTAAATTAAGCACCTCAACCTGCTCGTAAGGCAATAGTCCGGCTTTTGCCATTAGATGGCTATCTATGGTAATACTGCCTTCGTATTCCAGGCTAAGTCCGGTGATACGGGCGCGGTGGATTTTACTTTTAAGCATATTCACAAGTGGCATAGCTAGTTGTGTCCTTGCCCTGGCTCTTTTGTTAAGATAGCCTCCAGTGCCGATGCCTGGCTTTTATTTATCCCCCCTTTTTCAAGGGCAATCGGTATCGTCTTCAGGGCGAGCTCTTTATAGGTAGCGATAAGATGGGGAGCCTTTTTATTTAAGGCGCTTATGTGTTTGGTTATCGTGCCGGTATCGCCGCGGGCGATAGGACCGGTCAGGCAATCGAGCAGGCCGATAGTTTCTATATTATTAACGGTGCCTTTTACCAGCGGCAATAATGCCTGGGCTGATTGTAGAGGGGAAATACCGAAGGTTTGCCATAAATCGGTAGCTATCTTCATCAGGGTTACCAGGTAGTTACAGGTAAAAACAGCCGCTATATGGTAGATTGCCTTATCTTCTGCCTTGATTTCTATCCAGCTGCCTCCTAAATCATAGGTCATTTTTTTAAGATTACCAAGTAACGGCTCAAGGGCTTCTATGGCAAAGGTGCTGCCACTGATATTCTCTAATGCCTGCTCGGTGCTGGCAAATGTCTGCAGAGGGTGGAAAACGCCTGTAAGAGCACCGGCTTTTCGGGAGGAAGCTAGGATATCTGTAGAATCGGCACCGCTACAATGAACCACCATCTGGCCCGGTTGCCATTTAACACTATCAGCAATAGTAGCAATGGCATCATCAGGCGTGGTGATAAAAACGAGCTCGGAATTATCGGCAACGCCCTGGATATCGGCAAAGATATGGCAGCCCTTTATACCTTCGGCAAGCTTCCGGCTTGAGTCGGGACTTCTGCTATATACGGCGCTTACCCGGTAATCCTGCCTGCAAAGCAGAAGCGCCAGTGAGGTGCCTACCCGGCCGGCTCCTATAAAACCTATCGTTACCATAATTTAACTAAAAATGCCTTCCCGTTACAACCAGGAAGGCATTAGAGCTATCATTATTGCCGTCTCGGTCGTAGCGGATCCAAGCGGACTACATATTATACCCGTCATTTAAACACAGGCCGAATAGTCTTTAGATAAGAAACTTAGTTGCTTGCCATAAAGCAAGATAGCTTTTAATCCAGAAGTTCGATAGGTACTTTGGTAGGCACTAACTCGGAAGAACAGTTGTGAAAGTAAAGAAAACCGCCTGTAAGACCGTCACAAACACCGAGCAGGACTATTTCCCTGCCGATAATATTGTTTATAACCATACCATCTGCATCAAAAAACTGGAACCACTTACATACTATTTTAGCATTTCCGAAACTATCCGACACCATAGTTATTATTGGTTGAAGATCGGTATTTAGTCCCCAAGTAGCTACGACTCCGGTTAGCCTTATATCATTCCCCAGGTATCGGTTGTTTGAGTCCTCTAAGTTCTGGAGAAAGTCGAGATAAATATCTAAGGCAGAGATTTCTATTTTAGTTGGGCCGGTTTGCTGGTCTGAATCTTCGGGCGGGGTGTAAACGAACTCCGGATCGGGTGGATTGATAATAGAGCTAGCTACCAGAAAAACAGTGGCAGCAGCAGCCAGAAGTATCGGCGAGGTTACCATTATTCCTTTAAACCAGCCACCTGTACCGTTTGACATTACGCCATGTCCTTTAGTTAGTTCTTGCTATAGTTAAATAATACAATATAACTATATTCAGGTCAAGAGTTCAAAATAGTCTTCTAAAAATGTCATTAAAAAAACCATCCAGGGCGACAATCGGGGTTTTACCGAACAGGCTAATATGCAATTCGGTAACTGTAATATAACCCTGTTCCAGTGCCCAGATATCGGTTGTTTCGGCAGCCTGTTTGGTCAGCTTACGACGTTTTAGCCAGTAATATTCTTTACGGCCGTCGTGCCCTTCGTCGGCGGTATCGATATGGGTTTTATGAGCCAGTTGTGCTACCTTTATGCCTTTTACCTGGCTGGTAGTAGAATCAGGTATATTTATGTTTAGGAAAAGGTTTTCAGGCAGGCTTTTTGAAAGGATACCTTTTACTATTAGACGAGCCAGCCTGGAAGCTGTAGCAAGCTGAGATTCCTCAAATATAGCTACTGAGAAAGCCAGCGAAGGCAGGCTGCGAAGATAGCCCTGTAAAGCAGCGGCTACTGTACCGGAAATAAAAACATCATCTCCCAGGTTGAGTCCCTGGTTAATACCGGAGATAACAATATCTATATCGGTATTGGCTAGTTTCTCAAGAGCCAGGATAACACTGTCACCAGGGGTACCCTCTATAGAATAAGCGTCGACGCCTGAAACGGGTGATTCTATTTTCTGGACCCTTAGTGGCTGGCGCAGGGTAACGGCGGTACCGATGGCGCTCTGTTCTCTATCCGGAGCCACTACGATAACGCTGGCGATACTCTTAAGCTCTCGCGCCAGCGCCCATAAGCCGGGGGAAAGAATACCATCGTCGTTAGAGAGAAGGATACCTGGTTTGTTCCTCATTTTAATAAGAAGAGTTTAGCATTGACGGCGTATGCTCGGCAAACGAGTTTATTTGTTTGACAAATATAAGCGGTTTATATTACTATGGCTAGGACATAAGTCCTAGAACTTATGATATAATAATCTTACTTCTTTAAGAGGGCAGCTAATTTGGAACCGAGAATTGGTGTCTATATCTGCCACTGCGGTCATAACATCGCCGGTAAAGTTGACGTCGCTTGTCTGGCTGAATATGCCATGAATCTGGGTCCGGTGGTAGTAGCGCGGGAGTATAAATTTATGTGTTCCAGCGCGGGCCAGGAACTGATTAAAGAAGATATAAAAAAGCACGGCTTAAACCGTATCGTAGTGGCCGCCTGCTCGCCGACGATGCATGAAGAAACTTTTCGTAATGCCTGCCAGCAGAGTGGCTTGAACGGTTATCTATATGAAATGGCTAATATCCGGGAGCAGTGCTCATGGGTAACGGAGGATACTGAGCGGGCGACCGAGAAAGCAAAAGAACTAATCGGCGCCGCTGTTAAAAGGGTGGTCTTCCATCAACCGCTTGAGAAGAGAAGGGTATCAATAAAGCCGGATACGCTGATAGTATGCGGCGGCATCGCCAGTATACAGGCGGCTTTAAAAGTGGCCAATGCCGGCTATAAAGTCTTTCTGGTGGAAAGAGAGCCCAGTATCGGCGGTCATATGGCTCAGTGGGATAAAACTTTTCCTACCCTGGACTGCGCCGCCTGTATCCTGACACCGCGGATGACCCAGGTGGCTAATCATCCTAATATAGAGTTACTATCCTATAGCGAAATTGAAGATGTCAGCGGCTATCTGGGCAATTTCAAGATAAAGATAAGGAAAAAAGCCAGGTATGTTGATATAGATAAATGTAACGGGTGTAGCGCCTGTTATGGAAAATGCCCGGCCAAGGTAGACAGCGAATTTGATGCCGGCCTGGGTAAAAGAAAGGTTATATACACGCCTTTCCCGCAGGCGGTACCCAACGTGCCGGTGATAGATAGGGAAAACTGTATATATTTTAAAAATGGTAAATGCCGTGCCTGTGAGAAATTCTGTGAAGTGGGTGCCATAGACTTTGAGCAAAAGGATGAATTCGTGGAACTTGAGGTCGGTACAGTTATAATAGCTACCGGTTACGATGTTTTTAATCCGACGGTTATCCCCCATTACGGTTACGGTCGGCTGGAGAATATCTATACCAGCATTGAGTTTGAAAGGATGGTTAATACCAGCGGGCCGACCAGCGGCCATATCAGGTTAAAAGACGGCTCGTTCCCAAAGAGCGTGGCTATAATTCACTGTGTCGGCAGCCGTGATAGGAACTATCACGAATACTGCTCGCGGCTCTGCTGCATGTCTTCAATAAAGTTTGCCCATCTGGTTAAGGAGCATTTGCCGGAGACTGAAGTCTATAACTTCTATATAGATGTAAGAAGCGCCGGCAAAGCCTACGAGGAATTCTACAGGCGTGTCTGCGATGAAGGCGTAAAGTTCATACGTGGGAAAGTAAGCCGGATTACGGATAAAGCAACAAGCGATGAAGAAAAGGGTAAGCTGATTGTAATCGGCGAAGATAGTTTGGTGGGCAGGGTAGTCAGGGTGCCGGTGGATATGGTTATCCTGAGTACGGCTATAAAGCCGAGACGTAACTCTGAAAAAACAGCGCGACTGTTCAATATCAGCCGCAGCGCTGATGGATTCTTTATGGAGCGCCATCCCAAGCTGGACCCGATATCAACGGTAACCGAAGGCGTCTTTATCGCCGGTTGTGCCCAGGGGCCTAAGGATATACCGGATACCGTCGCACAGGCGTCGGCGGCCGCTGCCGAGGTACTGGCGCTGATAAGCCAGGGCAGTATTGAGATAGAAGCCGCTACCGCCGTTATAGATAGCCGTATATGCTCGGGTTGTCAGGTCTGCGCTTTGGTATGTCCCTACAGCGCCATTTCATTTGAAGAAGAAAAGGAAGTGTGTCAGGTTAACGAGACGCTGTGCAAGGGTTGCGGTGCCTGTGTCGGCGCCTGCCCCTCAGATTCTATAGCCCTGAGCCATTATACCAACGAACAGATTGTTGCCCAGATGGAAGGCATGCTTGTATAGTATAACTTGTTAATTAAATATAAATAATCAAATAAGTATAGGAAGACTTCTGAAGAAGGGAAAGTGCTATGGTAAAAGAG
>DAOUMG010000006.1:0-4991 GCA_034411935.1 Dehalococcoidaceae bacterium | reverse complement strand
CGTTTAATCTGGGCATCATGATATCCAGTAAGATCAAGTCAGGCGGTTTCTTCCTTACCTTATCCAGTGCTTCCTGGCCGTCTCGTGCTAAAACCAAATCGTAGCCCAGGGGTGATAATATGGCCTTCATCAGGTCAAGATTACTTTTTTCGTCATCGACAAGTAGTATTACCGGTTTATTGTTCATCCAGCTTAAGTTACTCCTTTTTTATGCAGAGCGGGTCTTAAGTATAAAACGGGCAACCGTCTTCAATAAGACGGACGAGTCGATCGGTTTGGTTATATAGCCGGCGGCGCCCAGGCTGTCAGCCAGCTTCCTGTTCAGCTCGTGGCCTACAGCCGTCAGCATGATAACCGGGATATCCTTAGTTTTTTCGATATCTTTAAGCTCATTTAGTAATGAATAGCCGTCCAGCTCAGGCATCATGATATCCAATAGGATAAGGTCGGGTTTTAGATCGATGGCAGTACCGATCGCCTCCCTGCTGTCATTGACCAGAATGGTTTCATATCCGCGCGGTTCCAGCATGGCTTTAACCAGTTTCAAGGCCTTTTCATCATCATCAACTACCATGATTTTGAACTTCTTTCTTCTCATCTGCTTTCCTCCGTAATTTACCGCCAGGCATGATTATCAGCCGATGAATTTCTTGACCATACCAAGCAATTTGTGGATGTCGAATGGCTTGGTTATATAAGCCTCGCAACCCGATGCATAAATCTTTTCTTCATCTCCCTTCATGGCCGACGAGGTTACAAAGATAACGGGTATATTCTTTATAACAGGGTCATTCTTTATTAACCTGGTTGCTTCCAAGCCACTTATAACCGGCATATGGTAATCCATCAGGATAAGGTCCGGCTTTTCGCGCTTTGCCATCTCTACACCCTGCTGGCCATCACAGGCTTCGATAGTGGCATAACCGTTCGCTTTGAGCAGATCTACAAGAAGTGACCGGCTTTTTAGGTCATCATCGACTATCAGTATTCGCTTGGCCATTATGGCTAACCCCCCTTACCGGGTAGCTATTTTTATTCCCCTTTCTTTTCCGTGATACCGCTAGAGGTATACTGAAGCTGAAACGGCTGCCTTTACCTTCGCCTCTACTTTCAACCCATATTCTGCCACCATGTAGTTCCACCAGGCGCCTGGTCAAAGGTAACCCCAGTCCGGTCCCGGGCGTCTTGCCAGTAATGCCGCCTTTAACCTGGTAAAAACTCTTAAATATTTTCTCCTGGTCTTCCAGGGAGATGCCGATACCCGTATCGGTAACGCTGATAATAATGTCTGTCTTATCTTTCCTGGCCTCCACGGTGATACTGCCGCCGTCGGGGGTGAACTTGGCAGCGTTAGACAGGAAGTTGTACATGATCTGTTTCAGCTTCCTCTCATCCGCCTTGATCGCCAGATTATCGATCTCCATGGCAGTCTTAAGATCGAGTTTGATGTTGTGTTTAAAAGCTTTCTCCCGGATCATAACCAGGCTGTTTTGTAAAAGGTTCTTAATATTAACCTTGGATAGCTGGAGTTCCTCTTTCCCCGCCTCGATCTTGGAAAGATCCAGAATATCGTTAATGAGCGACAGCAGGTGGTTGCCGCTATCCAGGATATTTTTAACATACTCCGATTGTTTCTGGTTCAGTTTGCCATAGTACTGTTCCTGAAGGACCTGAGAGAAACCTAGCACAGCGTTAAGCGGCGTCCTCAGCTCATGGGACATACTTGATAGAAACTCACTCTTGGTTTTATTGGCTGTCTCTGCAGTGGCTTTTGAGATACGAAGCTCTTCAATTATCTTACGCTCGGTGATATCGGAAAAGAAACCGACGTTACACCATTTCCCATCGATGATGGCTTTGGTAGCGTTGATATCCACATAGATTATAGTGCCATCCTTTTTCAAACAGGGCAGAGTCGACAATAACTTTTTTCCTTTTGCTTGGGCTTCAAATTCAGCAAATACCTGCTCCAGGGAGTCTTTAGGATGAATATCATTTACACCCATTTTTAACAATTCTTCTTTGCTATAGCCCAGCATTCTGCAAATGGCTGGATTGGTGTATTTGAATTTCTTCGTTTCGATATCGGCAATAAGTATCCCCTCACCCGCCGATTCAAACAGAGTCCTGTATCTTCCTTCTGACTCACTGAGTGCTTCTTGCGTTTGTTTTTGCTCAGTGATATCCAGTCCGTAGATATTCACATAATTGGCTTCTTTTAAAGGTGCAAAGCGCACCAAGAAAATACGGTTATCGCAACCAACTTCTATGCTTCTTACCGCTCCGGTATCAAGAGCTTCCAGTATATATCTATGCCATTGCTGATCCAGAACCTGGCCTACCTTGCGACTCCACTTTTCCAGTAAGGGTAAACTGGCTTTGTTGGCATACAGAATTGTGCCGTCTTTGGCCACACGAAGTACCGGGCTGGGGTTTTCGTTGGGAAACCTGGCCAACATATGTATTTCTTCTTGCTTTTCAATAAAAGCCAAAGCATATGAAATATCCCCTGCAAGTTCCCGGAACAGACTTTGCTCTTCCTCATCATAAGCTATGTTACTTGGCACATACACCGATAACACGCCGTAAATTGTTCCTTCGTATTCCAGACGGCTGATAAGACCTTTACCTTCACTGTATATCCCTCTGGGTAGGCAGCCCATCCCTCCTTCAACAATATCATCGCAGACAGCAAAGGGTTCTTTTTGCTTGAGTATCTGGGTAATGCACGGGGGGTAATCCCCCTGCTTGAGCTGATTCAGGTAAGCGGCCTTAACATCCTCACCCCCTGCCATTGCCGCGGAGATATATTTCTTCTTACCGTCAAATAACAGTATCCAGGCAGTGATAAAACCACGGGCTTCCAGTATTAATTCACAGCTTTGTTGAATCAGCCGCTCTCCTTCGGGCTCACGTGTAATAAGTTGATTAACGTTTCTGAGCGCCCGCAACATGGAGTTAAGGTGAGCGACTCGATCTTCCGCCAGTTTGCGTCCGGTAACATCCCGGAAAATACCCTGGGTGCTGCCCGGTTTACCGTCTATATACCGGCAGTGGGCATTACCCTCGACAGCAACCGGATGGCCATCTCTGGCCACAAATACCGCTTCGATGTCGTTTATACTTTCACCGGACATCACCTTTTGGAAGGCCTCCATGCAGTGGTTTATGGAGTCGGGATGGATGATGTCCCATACCTTAAGTTTGGCAACCTCTTCTTCGCTGTATCCGAGGATATCGCGCCATGCGTTGTTCACATACAGAAAGTGGCCGTCTGGTAATATACTCTGAATCAGGTCGTTTGAATTGTCGAACAGATCACGGTAACGCTCTTCGCTTTGTCTAAGAATTTCTTCAGCTCGTTTTCGCTCGGTGATGTTACGGAGAATGGCCATATCAGCCGGCCTTCCTTCATATTCAATACGGCTGGCATTTATCTCAAAGGGTACATAACTGCCATCTTTGGCAATTATCTCGATTTCATAGTTGTTTCTCACCTCTTTTCCAGAGATTCTCCTTTGGTAGTTATCAATCACTATCGACTTGTATTCGGGTGAAACAAAGTCGATAAACGGTTTATCAATCACCTCGTCCGGCAGGAAGGCGGCTATTTCTAGCATTTTCTTATTTACGAATTTCAGCAGGCCATCTTGAATTATAATGATGCCGTCGTTACTTTGTTCAACAAGGGTTGAATATTTTTCTTCAGCTTTCTTGCGTTCGGCGACTTCCCCCGCAAGCTCTTTTGTCCTAGTCCTAACTTGCGACCTAAGGATAAAACTTCCCCCAAGAAGTATAAATAGAAATACTCCAGAACCTATTAATGACCATTTTATCCATTCAGGGATTATGGATTTCTCAATAGGTGTAATTCCGAGCCATTTTCCCAGTGATTGGTAATAGATGGAGTCTTCATTTGTCCTTAATTCATTTATATGGTAATCAATTCTTTCTATAAGATACGGAGTTAATATAGAGTTTCTGGGAAAGGCAAAATAAAGAGAAGAAGGTTGGAAGACTATAGGAGTCGGAATAATATCATAATCCGTTTTATTTTGATTATAGAAATCTCTATTACTGACTCCTAAATCAACCTCTCCGCTATCAACTAACTCAAACACCCTGGTATAGCTATCTACCTCCATAAAGGTGCAATCGACATTGAATGATGCAACGAGTTGTTTTATGCCATCCGGTCCTTCATAATTAATACTACCCTCTAGAACAGCTATGGTTTTCCCTTCAAGGTCAATAACGGATTGTATATCTATTCCTTCTTTGGCATAGACTCTTGACCAGCTTATATATACGGCTTCATTTGAGAAATCGAATAATCTATTCCGATCCTCTGAATAGGCAACGTCCGGCATTACATCTATTTCGTTGTTCTCAAGCCTCTCCAGACATTGGGCCCAGGTGCCGTGAATATACTCTATTTCCCAGCCCTCCTCCGAAGCGATATATTCTATTATGTCTGGCCAGAAACCCGATGCATTACCTTGGTCATCGGTGAATATTTTAGGGCTATTCTCATATATACCTACACTTACTACAAGGGAATCATCCGCCTTTACAGCAACACCGAAGACGCTGACAAAAAGTAATGCCAAAAATAAAGGCAGTAATAGATATTTTTTTATGTTTCTATTCATACTAATCATAAAAAATTTCAATCTTGCCATCTGGAGAGATTACGAAGATAATCTGGATATCTCCCTAGATAATCTAGTATTAACAACGGCTTTCCCTTATCTTCATGGTAACCTTACATCTCTTTATAAATTGTTTATTTGGTTTCCTTCTACAACCAAGGTGGTATTGTGCAAGGGAATCGTTTTGACATGACTGGCTCTGCTCTTCATTTCATCTATCTGCGCTTTGGTGAAGAGCCTCCATCCTCGGAAGTCCCTATGTTCTTCTTGAACGAAATCAAATTCCTTAAGCCAACGAAATAGGGTGTTTCTACCTATACCAACCATTCGACAAACTTC
>DAOUMG010000005.1:0-1769 GCA_034411935.1 Dehalococcoidaceae bacterium | reverse complement strand
TCGCCTGTGTCCATGATATTACCAAACAGCAGAAGCTTGAAAATAATCTTAAAGCTCTCTATAAAGAAGAGAAGGAGCTCAGGCATAAAGTAGAAAGCGAAATGCGTTACAGGCTCGATTTCACTAGGGCATTGGTACATGAATTAAAAACACCGCTCACCCCGATGATTGCTTCCAGTGAAGCCTTGTTAAATCTGCTTGAAGATAAAACCCTCGCAAGCTGGGCGAAAATGTTACACGTCGGAGCTCTCAGACTTAATAGAAGAATCGATGAGCTTTTTGACCTGGCCAGAGGAGACATCGGCATACTTAAGATACACCGCGAACTAGTAGATACCACCAGGATGATTACAAGTATATCCAAGGAGATGAAACCGCAGACAGATAAAAAGGAGCAAACACTGGTTACCGAATTAACTAAGTCCCTGCCGCCGATATATGCCGATAAAGAGCGCCTGCATCAGATAATAACCAACCTTCTAAATAATGCGTCAAAATACACCCCCAGAAATGGTAAAATAGTAATAAGAAGTAAAAAAAATGGCAACGATGCTCTATTTGAAATCGAGGATAACGGCATAGGAATAACAAAAGAAGATAAAAAGAATTTATTTAAGCCATACTACCAGTTGACTAATGCCAGCACTAAATCAGCCGGGCTGGGCCTCGGATTATCCATATCAAAAATGCTGGTATCTCTACACGGAGGTAAAACCGGCTTCAAGAGCCGTAAGGGCGGCGGTAGTATTTTTTACTTCACTATCCCTATAATAAAAGAGCGCCAATGAAAGATATTTCAAAAGTATTGATTATAGATGATGATAGCGAGATAGCCGAATCTATCGCCATGACTCTTAAAATGAGATGGTCCCAGGCTAAATATCTACATGCAGATATAGGGCAGGACGGCATCAATATGACAGCTAAAGAATCACCCGATATGGTTTTTCTCGACCTCGGACTTCCCGATATAAGCGGCTTCGACGTATTGAAACAGATTCGTCTATTGTCTAAAGTACCTGTCGTCATCCTGACCGTCAGGAGCGAGGAATACGATGTGGTGAAAGGCCTTGAACTGGGTGCCGACGAATACATAGTGAAACCTTTCCGCCAGATGGAACTGCTGGCACGGGTAAGATCAATGATGAAACGCATCAAAACCACCGAAGACGAACTACCGGTTGTAGTAGGACCGCTATCGCTGGGCCCTTCCATATGCGACCTGACCTATATGAATAACCAAATAAGATTGACCCGGACCGAAGGTCTTATAATGAAACATCTGATGCAGAATGCCGACAGCGCGGTAACTCATTTAAGCATATCCAACATCCTCTGGGGAGATTATTATCCCAACGCATCAAACAGCATAAAGGTATATATCAACCAGCTCAGGCGAAAGATTGAAAAAGATCCCAGGCACCCCGAGCTAATTCTTACCCGCGTCGGTATCGGCTATTTCCTGGCTAGCCCCGTAAAAAAAGAGAAGCATAATAAATAAAGCCGGGGGTTTAATCAAGCTTTCAGATTTACTTAATTTATCTTCTTAACTATCCAGAATATCTCTTAGGTATTTCATCGCCTGACCAGTTTTTAAGCTAGTTAAACAGTATCTCCGTGAAAGTAGTGACTACCCACTGGTATTGTTATTTTTTCACGGCTTTGCTAGACTCTTTAAGAGAAGGTTTTTATGACTTCCGTACTATCTAAAGAACGAATTGAAGAACTTATCAGACAAAGCCCGCCCTTAATAGAATGTTTCCAGAATC
>DAOUMG010000004.1:0-5954 GCA_034411935.1 Dehalococcoidaceae bacterium | reverse complement strand
CCGTTTTTATCAAGGCCGTTTGATATGGCATCGGTCAGCTTCTCGGTAGTCTCCATCCATACCTCGACCACGCTGTTATATCTCTCGTCTTCCGTTATCAGGCCGCGCCCGTACTGGTTTTCTATAATGGCTGTTCTCTCCTCGGCTGAAGCAAGTAGTTTCGGCTTTTCCTGCGGTACACATATATCGCTCATAGCAATTGTAATGCCCGATTTGGTAGCATACTTAAAGCCGAGCCGTTTCAGGCCATCCAGTACCGCCGCCATCTCCTCGTCTTCCATATACTTATAACAATCTATTATTATTCTCTTAAGAGTTGATTTATCTATATCTTTATTGTAAAAGCCCAGTTTCTCGGGCAATACATCGTTTAGAATAACCCTACCGATACTGGTTTTTATACTCTTACCTTTAGCTCTAGGCTCTTTGAGCACCTCTATCTCGGCTCTTAATTCAATAATTCCCAGTTCATAGCTCAACATGGCTTCTTCAAAGGTATTGAACTTCTTGCCTTCGCCCTTGCTTCCCTTTCTGATTGTGGTCAGATAGTAACAGCCGAATACCATATCGAGGGTTGGTGTTACCACCGGATCTCCTGAGCTTGGCAAGAGCATATTATGAATACTCAACATCATTTCTCTGGCTTCCTTGACGGCCGCCTTAGAAAGCGGTACATGGACGGCCATCTGGTCACCGTCGAAATCGGCGTTAAACGCCGAGCATACCAGCGGATGTATCTGAATGGCGCTGCCATCTATCAAAACCGGTTCAAAAGCCTGGATACTGAGGCGGTGCAATGTAGGCGCCCTATTAAGCAGTACCGGTCTCTCTTTAACTACTTCCTCGAGAATGTCATATACCTCCGGTTTGGCTCTTTCCACCAGGCGTCTGGCACTCTTTATATTAGGCGCCTGTCCCTGACTTACGAGGCGGTGCATTATAAAGGGTTTGAATAGTTCAAGAGCTATCCTTCTGGGCAAACCGCACTGGCTTAGTTTAAGTTCCGGACCGACTACAATAACCGAACGTCCGCTATAATCGACTCGCTTACCCAGCAAGTTCTGGCGGAATCTTCCCTGCTTGCCGCGCAGCATATCCGAAAGCGATTTAGCCTTATGGTCGCCGTTTACAGCTACCGTCCGACCTCTTCTTCCGTTATCAATCAGGGAATCAACGGCTTCCTGAAGCATTCTTTTTTCATTTCGGATGATTATTTCAGGGGCACCTATTTCAAGCAGATGATTAAGCCTGTTATTACGGTTTATCACCCTTCTGTAAAGGTCATTTAAATCACTGGTAGCGAAGCGGCCGCCATCTAGCTGTACCATCGGCCTCAGGTCGGGCGGTAATACCGGTAGTACCGACATAATCATCCATTCAGGCTTGTTACCGCTGCGTCTTAAGGCTTCGACCAGCTGCAATCTCTTGCTGGCTTTCTTACGACGCTGGCCCGATGTAGAACGAGTCTCCTTAATCAGACCGGCGCGCATTTCGCTTAGATTAATACTACTAAGCAGTTTTAGGATTGCCTCGGCACCCATCATGGATTCAAAGAAATCAAAGCCGATAGACTTCATTTCATAATATTGATTTTCCGTAATTAAACCGCCGGTTTTTATATCTTTTACCTGCTCAAGGTTATTGTTCAGCTCATTTTCCAGCTTATGTTTCTCATCGGCAAAGTCGCTTCTTAGCTTGTTAATCTCATCTACCAAGGCATTTGCCTGTTCCAGCTCTTTTATTTTTTCATTAAGGGCCGTTTCCTTTTTAACTATCCTAGCGGACGTCTTGTCTTTAATCTCTTGAAGCTTCTCTTCTCTTAATTGCTCATTCACTGAGGTAATGATATAGTGTGAGAAATAAAGAACCCGCTCCAGATTTCTGGCTGATAGGTCAAGTAATAGACCCACCCTGCTGGGTATGCCCCTGGCAAACCAGATATGACCTACCGGACAGGCTAGCTCAATGTGTCCCATCCTTTCGCGGCGTACTTTTGAGCGGGCTACCTCGACGCCGCATTTATCGCAAATTATTCCTTTATAACGTATTCTCTTATACTTACCACAGGTGCACTCAAAATCCTTGGTAGGGCCAAATATACGCTCACAGAACAACCCGTCCCTTTCCGGTTTTAATGTGCGGTAGTTAATCGTCTCCGGTTTGGTTACCTCGCCATAAGACCAGCTTCTAATCTGCTGCGGCGAAGCCAGTGAAATGCGTATGGCATCAAAATCGTTAACTTCATTCATCTTTTTCGGTCACCTCAGAATCTTCTGCCTTTTTTTCATTTGTCTCTGTTTCTTCACTATCAATTGTTTCTTTATCTGCCGCTTCTCTTTTGTTTTTTGTCTTTTTTACAGCTTTTTTTGGCTCTTTCTCTATTTGTTCGTAAGCCGTACCTTCAATAACCTGTGGCTCCACAACTGCTATTGGCGTTTCTTCTATTTTTTCTTCCGGTGCTTCCCTATCTTCTTCATTAATTACCTCAACCGCCAGTCCGAGGCTCTGTAGCTCTTTCACCAGCACTTTAAAGGATTCCGGTACGCCCGGCTGCATGACGTTTTCTCCTTTTACTATTGACTCATAAGCCTTGGCTCTGCCGGTAACATCATCCGACTTAATAGTTAGCATCTCCTGAAGATTATAAGCGGCACCATAGGCTTCCAGCGTCCAGACTTCCATTTCACCGAATCTCTGCCCGCCGAATTGCGCCTTACCACCCAGCGGCTGCTGGCTGATGAGTGAATAGGGGCCGGTAGCCCTGGCATGTACCTTATCCTCTACCAGATGGATAAGCTTCATCATATATATATTACCTACCGTTACCGGCTGTTCAAATATATCTCCGCTACGTCCATCTCTTAGGACGCTTTTACCAAGGATTGGCGATGGCTGGTTTGTTTCCAAGATTACTCTAGCCACTTTCTCTTCCAGTTCTTTAATACCCATCTCTTTGTTATTAACATCCTGCTCGGCAAGCCATATACGCAGACAAACCTCTCTGGCTCTTCCCTTTAAAGTTTCATCGAAAACTTCTTCTCCTCTGTAACCATAGCTATTTACCCAGGTTTTGGCCATCCCTGTTTCGATATCCTTACCATTTTCGCTAACAGCCCCGATACCTTCGCTAGCCTTCTGGATAAACCAGGCCCTGGCCAGTGCATCTTCTATATCTATATCACTGGCACCGTCGAAAACAGGCGTCATCACCTTAATGCCCAGTTTCTGGGCCGCCCAGCCCAGATGTGTTTCCAGTACCTGTCCCAGGTTCATCCTGGACGGCACGCCTATCGGATTTAAGATAATATCCACAGGGGTTCCGTCGGGCAAAAATGGCATATCTTCAGCAGGAGCGATTAATGAGATAACGCCTTTATTACCATGTCGGCCGGCCAGTTTATCCCCCACTGAGACCTTTCTCTTCTGAGCTACCCATACCTGTACCCATTTATTTACCCTGGCAGGAAGGTCGTCTCCGCCATCGCGTGAATATATTTTTATATTGATTACCTTACCCCATTCTCCATGGGGCATCCTTAGAGATGTATCTTTTACTTCCCTTGCCTTCTCACCGAATATCGCCCTCAATAGTTTCTCTTCGGCAGAAAGCTCCGTTTCTCCTTTGGGAGTAATTTTCCCCACCAGAATATCATCTGGCCCTACCTCGGCACCGATGCGTATTATTCCTTCTTCATCCAGCTCGCGCAGGCTTTCCTCGCCTACATTGGGAATATCTCTGGTAATTTCCTCAAGGCCCAGCTTGGTATCACGGGCTTCTATTTCGTGCTTTGATATGTGGATAGAAGTAAAATCATCGTTTCTTACTAATTTATCGCTTATTATTATGGCATCCTCAAAATTATAGCCGCACCAGCTCATAAAGGCGCAGACTATGTTCTGCCCCAGCGCCAGTTCGCCCATCTCGGTGGCCGAACCGTCTGCCAGCACCTGGCCGGCCAATACTTTCTGTCCTTTCTTAACCACAGGCCTCTGGTTTATACAGGTCCCCTGGTTGGTGCGGACAAATTTCATCAGCGGATACTTCTTTTTCTCATTTTTGTCGCTTAATATTACTATTTCAGTACTGGTAACCGAGCTTACAATACCACTAGTTTCTGAAAATATAACCTGACCGCTATATTTCGCCGCTTCGGCTTCCATTCCGGTAGCCACCAGGGGCGCCTGAGGTTTGAGTAGCGGTACCGCCTGGCGCTGCATGTTAGCCCCCATCAGAGCACGGTTGGCATCATCATGCTCCAGGAAAGGTATCAACGAAGTAGCTACGCTGAAAATCTGTTTTGGAGAAACATCCATAAGCTTTATATTTTCGGTTGCCTCTCGCATATAGCGCTGACCCTGCCTGGCTTCCACCTTCAAATCAATGAAATGACCCTTTTCATCTACTCCTGCATTAGCTTGGGCGATTATATATTTATCCTCTTCATCAGCCGTCATGTAGGCTATCTCATCGGTAATTAACGGCTTTATCTTTACTTCTATATTTTTAAGTTTCTTAAGTTTATTAAATATTTCGCTGGTTACTTCTATTCCCGAGGATACGATTTCCCTACCTTCACTATCATTAATATCTTCGCCTATTATCTGCCCGATGAGCTTTTCATCATTACTGTTCATCTTGTTTTTTACGAGTCGGTAAGGAGTTTCTATAAAACCGTATCGATTAATGCGGCTGTAAGTAGCCAGCGAGCCTATCAGCCCGATATTGGGGCCTTCAGGTGTTTCTATAGGACAAATTCTGCCGTAATGCGAAAAGTGGACATCTCTGACATCGAATCCGGCTCTTTCTCTTGAAAGTCCTCCCGGTCCCATTGCCGATAGACGTCTCTTGTGAGTGAGTTCGGCCAGCGGATTTGTCTGGTCCATAAACTGCGAAAGCTGAGAACCACCGAAAAATTCTCTTATGGAAGCGATTACCGGCCGAACGTTTACCAGAGCCCCCGGAGTAACGATATCCATACTAATAATGCTCATCCGCTCTCTGGCAAGTCTCTCAAGACGCATAAAACCTATTCTGAACTGATTTTGAATCAATTCGCCTACGGTACGAATTCTTCTGTTGCCAAGGTGGTCAATATCATCCGGCTCATCGTAGCCGTTGTTGACCATTATTATGCGCCTTACTATCTCAACTAAATATTTCTTAGTTAAAGTTCTCTCGTCTTCTGTTTCTTCCGGGTCCAGTCCCAATCTTTTGTCTAGTTTATACTTACCTACATCCCTTAAGTCGTAGTGTTGCGGATTGAAAAAGACATCATTTAGAACTTTCTTAGCGTTATCTATATTCGGCGGGTCTCCAGGGCGCAGTCGGCTGTAGATATCTATTAATGCCGAGCTTTCATCTCTCACCAGAGGCTCTCGCTCAATAGTGCTCATTATATAGCTATGGTCAGGATTATTGTCTTCATCGGCAAATAGCTTTATCAATTTCTCATCGCTACTATAACCGATAGCTCGTAGTAGCGTGGTTACCGGCGTTTTTCTGCGGCCGTCTATCTTTACCGATACAACATCCCGGTTGCTCGTCTCAAACTCTAACCAGGCTCCTCGGCTAGGTATCAGATTGGCATGGCATAATTCTCTGCCGGTGGTTGCATCCTCTTCTGTTATAAAATAAACGCCAGGTGAACGTAATAACTGGCTTACTATAACTCGCTCGGTACCGCTGGTGATAAAAGTACCCTTGGCCGTCATCAGTGGAACATCGCCGAAAAACAGTTCGAAAGGTTCTTTTATTTCCCCGGTAGTCTTTACCAGGAGCCTGGTTTTTACATACAAGGGTACCGAATAGGTCTGGTCTCTCTGGCTGCACTCCTTCTCGCTATAGCGAGGCTCCCTGAACTCATAACCGATAAATTCAAGTTCAAGCCTGTTGCCGGTGAAATCTTTTATCGTGGATATGTCTTCAATAAGCTCTCTTATTCCATTTTCCTGAA
>DAOUMG010000003.1:0-2669 GCA_034411935.1 Dehalococcoidaceae bacterium | reverse complement strand
AGGAACACCCATAGACTGGTAGTATAATCATAAACTATTAATTACCCTGGTGTTCTATGCCAGTCCAGAAAATATTTAATACTTTGGAAAACGGCAATACTAAATAATATGTCTCATGCCGTTTGGTTGTCAAGGTTTTGGTTATAAGATGTCATCTTTGGTGAGGCTAAATAGAGCGTGTTATAATTACGACATGAGGATTTCTGAACTGGGTGAATTCGGGCTTATCGAACGTATATCCGCACTAGTTGCTAGAGCCGAAAAAAGACTACCGGAAGGTAGGGTAAAACCCCTTATCGGCATCGGCGACGACGCCGCCGCCTGGCCGGGCGAAGATACCATACAGCTAGCCACCACCGATAGCCTGGTAGAAGGCGTCCACTTTACCCTGGATAACATATCCTGGCAGCAGCTAGGCTATAAGGCGCTAGCAGTGAACTTAAGCGATATCGCCGCTATGGGCGGCATCCCAAGGCATGCCCTCGTTTCTTTAGCCCTGCCGGGGAATACGGAGTTAGATGGTGTACTTAAATTATATGAAGGTATTTTAGAACTAGCTGCCGAATATGAAGTTGCTATCATCGGCGGAGATACCACCGAATCCCCTATCCCGGTTATCAGCATAACTGTCCTCGGCGTTACTTCGGGTAATAACATCAGGCCGCTGACCCGCTCTAGCGCCCGACCCGGTGATAAAATAGCCGTTACCGGATACCTGGGTGCTGCTGCCGCCGGCCTAAAGATACTTAAACAGAATATCAGTATTACTGCCAAGGTCAGCGAAACGCTAAAGAAAGCCTTTCTCAAGCCTCAACCGCGTATCGCCGAAGGGATATTGCTTTCCGAATGCGGTATCGAAACGGCTATAGATATCAGCGACGGCCTGGTGGCCGACCTGGGACATATTTTAAGACAAAGCGGCGTCGGCGCCCGCGTCGATACTACCAAACTACCGATTCACCCTATGGTAAAAGAGTCTTTCCCAGATGAAGCCCTCGGGCTTGCTTTATCCGGCGGCGAGGATTACGAACTGCTCTTCTGCGGTAGTGATAAAGCTATAAAGAGCGTTACAGAAAAGGCCGCTTGCCCGGTAAGCATTATCGGTGAGATTACTGATAATAATAAGTGCCAGCCGATGCTGCTTGATAAATATGGCAAACCCTACGAAACAAGTGAAACGGGTTGGGAGCACTTTGCCAGCTAGAAGATTTGAGTTAATCACCAAAAGCCCCGAGGAAAGCCGGCGGCTGGGCGCTTTAATAGGCAACCTGGCGCAACCGGGAGATGTACTGTTACTCACTGGTAACCTGGGAGCCGGCAAGACATGTCTTACCCAGGGTATCGCAGGCGGGTTAGGTATTAAAGATTACGTGATGAGTCCGTCGTTCGTCATTCTAAGAGAGCTTAAAGGGCGTATTTATCTCTACCACATAGACCTATACCGGCTGGATAATATCAACGAAACTGCCAACCTGGGGCTGGATGACTATCTTTACGGAGACGGTATCTGCGCCGTGGAATGGGCTGATAAAGCCCTTAATCTGATGCCTAAAAAGCATCTGCGGATTAAGATAGACTATCTTTCTGAAAACGAGCGCCGTTTTGTTTTTCAGGCAAAGGGTAAGCGCTATTTTAAAATACTTAACGATATTGAAAGAGAAAAAGATGCAGCTTGCAATTGACACCTCGACGGATACCGCAAGTTTAGCTCTGGCAGATAACGGCAAGATACTGGCCGGGGTTAGTTGGTGCTGCAACCGGAACCATACTATAGAGCTCCTTCCCCGGCTGGAAGAGCTTTTAAAGCAGAATAACCTAGACCTAAAATCACTTGATGCCGTCATGGTAGCCATAGGTCCCGGTAGCTATAACGGCTTAAGAGTGGGCATCAGTACCGCCAAGGGGCTAGCTCTGGGTCTTGATATTCCCATTATCGGATTAAGCACTCTAGAGGGAATCGCCTACCAGCACACCGATACCGGTTTACCTATCTGCCCGTTACTTGATGTCAGAAGGGATGAAATCGCCGCCGCGCTCTTTCAGAAACAAAACGGCCGGTGGTTAAGACTTAAAGAAGAGCATATCACCACTCTAGAAACTCTATATTCGCAGATAAAGGATAAAACCATCTTCTGCGGTGATTATATCTCACATGTAGAAAATAAGCTTCGAAGCGGGCTGGGGACAAAAGCGGTTATCGCCACTCAAGCTACTTCGTCAGGTCTAGCCCCTCTTCTGATAAGCCTGGGCTTAATACGATTTAAAGCGGGCGTTTTCGACCCGCCGGCTAGCCTGCAGCCTCTGTACTTAAGGCAACCAGCCATCACCAGGCCCAGAAAAGCCCTCGGGGTGTCTGGCCGGCATCCAGTATAAAAAGGCAGACCTGGTGGTAGGCTCGCTGACAGAAGTAAGCATTAAGGATATAGAGAGTATAATAGATAACAATAAAGAGAGGTAACATGGAAAAGTCGCTGATTTTAATTAAACCAGATGCCGTAATAAGAGGTTTAAGCGGTGCTATTTTAAACCGCCTTGAAGATAACGGCCTTAAACTGGCGGGTCTTAAGATGCTTAAAATGGACGAGGAGCTGGCTAAAAAACACTACGCCCCCCATAAGGACAAGCCCTTTTTTAGTAGCCTGGTGAGCTATATCACCTCTGGACCCATA
>DAOUMG010000002.1:0-4536 GCA_034411935.1 Dehalococcoidaceae bacterium | reverse complement strand
ACCTCTTTTATTTTCGCCGAGTTCGAGTTCGGCACCGATATGGACGAGGTGAATAAAACAATCTCTCAAAGATTAAGCGAGCTCAATCTGCCGCAAAGCGTGCGCGACCTTCCACAACTGATGCCCGAACTGGGTGAAAATCCTAAGCTCTATCCGCTTAACCTTAATATGATGCCCGTGGTCATTTTGAACTTAGGCGGCGACCTTCCTGTATCAGAGCTGGCTCGGATAGCTCAGGAACAGGTAATACCCGCTCTTAAGAACATAGAAGGTATATTTGAAGTAAGTATCGAAGGCGGTACCAGCGATAATATATTAATAAATCCCGATCCCGAAAGTATGAGCCTCTATGGTATCTCTTTTGCCCAGCTGGCCGGCATTCTCTCTATGGGCGAGTATAGCTCTTTGAGCGATATTGAAAACGCCTATCTTAGCCCGCAAGGTCTTCAGCTAAAAGACGTAGCTTCAGTGAACCTTGGACCGGCGCCGGGTACGGCTATCAGCCGTACTAACGGCCAGCCCAGCATCGCCATCAATATAATGAAGAATGCCGATGCCAATACAGTAATTACCGCCAACAGCATACTTGAAAAAGCCGCCCAGATAGAGGAAAGCCTGCCCGCCAACCTGGAGCTGGTTACCATACTGGACCAATCGCAGTATATTGAAGACAGCATCTCTGACCTGAGCAGCAACGCCATTATCGGTAGCCTGCTGGCGGTTGTAGTCGTATTCCTCTTCCTTATGGCTTTTAGGGCTTCTTTGATAACTGCCATATCCATCCCCTTAAGCATCATTATAGGCTTCCTGGTGATGTACCTTATGGGTATTACAATTAATATCCTTACCTTAAGCGCCATGGTCATCGCCGTCGGGCGCGTCATTGATAACAGCATCGTTATTCTAGAAGTAATCTTCCGACGCCTGCGTCATGGCGATGGCTTTATGGACGCCGCTGTTAACGGTACCAAGGAGGTCATCGCCCCTATTACCTCGGCCACTATAGCAACGGTAGTTATCTTTCTGCCGCTTATCTTCGTCGGCGGTATCGTCGGTGAGCTTTTCGTGCCCTTCGCCCAGACGATTACCTTTGCCCTTATCGCTTCGCTTTTAGTAGCCATAACCATCGTTCCGGCTCTTTCCGGCTGGCTGGTCAGGCAGAAAAAGACTGCTGAAAAGAGCTCTGCTTCCTGGTATCAGAATATTTACAGTAGAACGCTCAAGTGGTCGTTAAATCACAGGCTTATAACGCTGGGCATAGCTACGACACTTTTCTTAAGTAGCTTCGGGCTGATGCCTTTAATAGGCACCACCTTTATGCCCGAGACCAACGATAATTCTCTCCAGATAACCCTGGAGATGCCATCTGGCACGGATATACTCACCGTCCAGGATGAAGCAAAAAAGATAGAAGGCGTTTTAGCCAGTAATCCTGACGTAATTGACTATAACACCATCATCGGTTCCTCCAGCTCCATGTTCGGCAGTTTTAATGTTATGATGGGTATCGGCAGCAGCGCCGCCTCCTTTACCGTAACCACAGGTCCCGAAACAGATGCTCTTGATATAATAGAACAGCTGGAAAGTACTTTCGCGACGGCAGGTATTCAGGGCAAGATAGATATTATTACTTCCAGCTCTTCGGGCGACCAGATGATGTCTGGATTGGAAATTGCCGTCCGCGGCGCCAATATTACGGATATTTCCACCACCAGCGAGCAGCTTTTTTCACGGCTAAACCAGCTAGCTTACTTAAGCGACGTGGAATCTCTGTTCGCCGGCAGCCAGGTAAGGCTTTCCGTAGAGCCGGATATCGCCAAACTAACCGCCATGGGATTTACCACCGAACAAATAGGGTTAATCGGCCAGGAGCTTTTCCTTCTTAAACAAGGTGGAACAATCGCACAGGTTAATCTGGATGGTAATGATTACGGTATTTTTATAAAGGGCATCCTCCCCCAGATAGAAGACCCCGAGCTTGCCATGACGCTCAAGGTAGGCGCTCCGATTGCTTTTAATTTAGGGGATATCGCCACGGTTGGTTTCAGCCAGCAGGCTACCGATGTCCACCGCATAGATATGAAGACGGCCATTACTATTACCGCCGCTATTACCCAGAGCGATGTCGGCGCCGCCAACAGCGAAATACAGTCTATTATAGATAACCTTGATTTACCAGAAGGTGTTGAAATCAGCATGGGTGGCGTTACGGAAGAAATGCAGGAAAGCTTTAGCGATATGTATATCGCCATCGGTATCGCTATCGTACTGGCCTACCTGGTATTGGTCTTTACCTTCCGCTCACTGCTTAATCCTCTGATAATTATGGCTAGCCTGCCGCTGGCTTCCATCGGTGCTCTTCTGGCACTGCTTATCGCCGGCAAACCGCTGAGCGTTACCGGCCTTATGGGCATCCTGATGCTGGTAGGTATCGTGCTGACCAACGCCGTAGTACTGATTGATGTAATAGAGCAGCGCCGTAAAAGCGGTATGCCCGCTTTCGAAGCTCTTTTCAGTGGCAGCCAGACCAGACTTCGACCTATACTGATGACGGCCATCACCACCATGATTGCCATGGTACCGCTGGCTCTCGGCGCCGGAAAGGGCGTTATCGTGGCATCCGAACTGGCGGTAGTCGTTATCGGCGGTCTTTTTAGCTCGACGATGCTTACCCTGCTGGTTATTCCCGTGCTTTACGCCTTTTCTAAGAGAATTAAGTCACCTAGTTAGAATAAGTTTATAGATTACACCAAATGCTATCAGTAGTTATTCATCTCCAGAGGATGCTCCAACCAGTCGCCGGACCACCAGACTTCATTCTTGGTTTCGCCATGACCTATGGTAGCTTCTAGTATGGCCGGGCTTATCAGGAATAGAAGGGTAAATAAAGCAGTCGCCAGAGTTCCAAAAAGACCGATGCTACCCCAGAAATGATGGGCGATAATACCACCGCTTATGGGTCCTATTATGATAACCGCTCCTGCCTTCAAGATACGATTTCTCAAGCGGATAAAAATAGCTGTGGTTACGCCCAGCGTCAAAAGAACAGAAGCCATAGCCGCATCCCACTGGTACATAGCCGTCTCCGTTATAAAGGTAATACTACCAGACTGGCTGGTATATATTAGCCAGCTACTAAAAATCGGCACCGGGATAAGCATCAGGGATGCCAACAGCCAATCTCTTCTAACCACCCGTATGGTCGTTTTAACCATGATACTCAGGGCGAAGATGAAAAAACCTATAAGTGCTGCCAGATAAATCCATACGCTGCTGTCTGAGCTTCCGGCCAGGATAGCGTTTACCACCTGCCATAATACAGGGGCGGCCAGATAACTGCCGATAATAAGAGGTACTAGAGCATAACCAGCCCAAGAATAGAGCCAGTTCGGCTTACCGCGCCACCAGCCGAACAATGTTACTGCCATTATGAACCCATAGACAGCTATAAGTAAAAGGGGATTGTTCCAGAGGTGGAATAAAAACAGAAAGCCAACGATGAAGTGAGGTAAAAAGGCTACCAGCGCATCTGTCCAGCTTCCCTTGCTGTAAGCCTCGTACATAAGTCTGCCGATAACTCTAGCCCGCCCGCAGGACTTAATAGCCTCTTTAACGGCAATTGCCCACGTAAGCCCCTGATCTTTCAGTTCGTCTATTTTTTCTTTAAAGTATGTGCTTAGCTCGCTGATAACCTTTTTTTCGGTTATCTGGTCCAGGTGCAGATGCGACCGCACTTCTTCTAGATATACACGAACCTCTGGGAACATAAGTAACTCCGGTTTAACCACCGTACGGCTTTAAAACCAGATTCATGGCGGTAGTAAAACTCTTCCACATAGCCATTCTATCCCTTAAGGCTTCTCTACCCTCTTCTGTAATCCTATAGTACCTTCTTTCCTGCCCGGCAGGTAAAACCTGCCACTCGCCCTCTACCAATCCCTCGTTCTCCAGCTTACGAAGAGCAGGATACACGGTACCTTCTTTAAATAGGAAAAAGCCATGGCTTCTACTTCTTATCTCTTTTATTAGCTGATAACCGTAGGCACACTCAAGCAAATTTATTAAAAAGAGAAGCAGTGATTCAGTATTGCCCCTGAGAAGGTCGGAGTCACAGCTCTGTTTGTTTATAGCCATGTTTTTACCTCGTCTTCTTAGTTCTGAAGATATCAGAGCACCAGCCTACTGTCAAGTAGTAGTCAAGCCTATTCAATACTATCCTTAAAGTTTAAGGGATTTTAAAGGTATTTTTCGGCAAAAGTAGTTTGTTTACCCAGGCCGGGTGCTTTTTGGCATAAAATCCAGATAATAATCAACAGAGGGGGAGATACCTAGTATAACGAGGGCAAACACTGCCAGTCTGTCCACAACAAATGTAAATATTTTTAATAATCACTTCCATCGTTTTTCTTCATTTATAACCCTAGTATAGTATAAACGCCTGATTATTGAAGTATACTTAATTATATTTACTTATACTACCCCTATATATAATTCAGCGATAAACCATAATTTAAACTTATTTGTAAACTTGGTAAT
>DAOUMG010000001.1:0-4286 GCA_034411935.1 Dehalococcoidaceae bacterium | reverse complement strand
GGCGGGCAAAAGAGCTTTTTGGTGCTGAGCACGCTAATGTCCAAGTCCATAGTGGGGTTCAGGCAAATTTGGCTACATATTTTGCCTTACTTAACTATGGTGATACTGTTATGGCTATGGATCTTGGTCATGGAGGACATCTTAGTCATGGTTGCAGAGTTAGTGCCTCGGGTAAGATGTATAAGTTCATACATTACGGGGTTAATCGAGAGACAGAAAGGATTGACTACGAAGAGGTGAAGAGAATTGCCATGAGGCATAAGCCCAAGTTGATTGTGGCTGGAGCCAGTTCTTACCCTCGAATTATTGATTTTGAGCGGTTTCGATATATTGCTGACCTAGTAGGGGCAAAACTTTTGGCTGACATAGCTCACACAGCCGGTATAGTAGCGGCCAGACTGCATCCTAGTCCGGTGCCCTGTGCTGATGTAGTAACTATGACCACTTATAAGACAATGCGTGGGGCGAAGGGTGGTGTAATTTTGTGTAAGAGTGAACTAGCTTCTGCGATAGATATGGCTGTTTTCCCCGGGTTTCAGGGCACGGCTTACAATCAGAATATTGTTGCTAAGGCGGTTACTTTCTATGAAGCTATGCAGCCTTCCTTTGTGGATTACCAAAGTGCCATATTAAGTAATGCGCGGATTTTAGCCGCTGAACTTCAAAGACTAGGGCTGCGTTTAGTATCAGGTGGAACGGACAATCATCTCGTCTTAGTTGACCTTACTAATACTGGGATTACTGGTAAAGCAGCTGAGGCGGCTTTGGGCACAGTAGGTATTATAGTCAATCGGAATGCTATTCCATTCGATCCTCATCCGCCTTATGTAACTGGTGGCATAAGACTAGGAACACCAGCTGTAACCACTCGTGGCTTCGGCCACGAAGAAATGAAACAAATTGCCTCACTTGTGGTAAAGATAATTACTAACATAGATAATGACAATATTCGGAGCCAGGTTAGCCAGGAAGTCAGCCAAATATGCCAGCCTTTCCCAATTCCGGGAGTTGGCGATTGATAGTTAACAATGGGACATGGTATCGTCAAGGAGATAGCGGAGGCACAAGAGTATATAACAAAGGTAGGACTCATAAAGGATTCTTGAAGTGAGTGCCCCTCATCACCTCAAAAACCCTGATAATTGGGCAGGGTTTTTTTATCTCGGACAGTAGCTGCATGGTACTTTTATAGCGATCAGATTGGAGAAAGTAGAGTTAAATTAATGACAAGACAACAAGTGTGTTATCCTTCTATAGAAACGCCTGCTGTCCTCGTGGATATGGAAAAGCTGGAGGCAAATATAAAGGAAATGTCACAGATGGCATCTGAGGCGGGGGTGAGACTGAGGCCACATATCAAGGTTCACGACTCAGGGTACATAGCGAGATTGCAGATTGAAGCGGGGGCATGCGGCATAGAGGTAGGCACCATAGCCAAGGCAGAAGCTATGGTGAAGGAAGGAATTAGAGACATAATTATTGCTCATCCAAGCTTCTACAATAAGCACAAGTTGGGCATACTTAAGAGGTTTCTTGAAAGACCAGAGCTTAGAATCACCGTTATGTTAGATATGATTGAGCAAGCCGAGGGTCTTTCCCAGGCTGGGCAAGTGGCCAGTAAAAAGGTCCCCGTGCTCTTAAAAATTGATACGAATCTTGAGGCAGGTGGCATCCAACGCTATGGTATTCTTCCAGGCAAACCTACCTTAAACGTAGCCAAGAAGCTTTCTCAGCTTCCAAATATACAGGTTATAGGTATTTATGCGCATGAAATGGTTACCGACTGGGCAGCGGAGGCTATAGATAAGGCGGCTTTCAAAACGGCATTAATAATGGCAGAAACGGCCAAATGCTTGAATAGGGAGGGCATCACGACGGAGCATGTTTCTGTAGGCGCCTCGTCTACATTCCGTGCCACATGCCGTTATATAAAAGAAGGAAAGTTTCCTGAGATAACGGAAATTCATCCAGGGAGCTGCGTATTTGGAGATATTGGTTATATTATGAAGGGTGCTAACATGATAGAGACATGTGCATTAACCGTATTAACTACTGTGACCAGTAACTCACACTTAGATTGGGCCACGATTGATGCCGGGTTCAGGACGTTTAGCAACGACCCACTGATAGAGGCTCAAGCGACTCCAGGTTTCTTTTATAAAGGAATGCCTAGATTCGGCTATATTCAGGGGCACCCAGATTTGTGGCTAGGACGTCTATTTACCGAGAGTGCCGCTATTTACTACATGGACTCTAAGGCAGGGCTGACTCTTGGTGAGCGATTAGAGATTATTCCTAATAATTCTATTCTGGTAACTAACATGCATGACCACATATATGGGGTAAGAAATGGGGTTGTAGAGCGGGTGATTAAGGTAACTGGAAGGGGGATGGGCATTTAGATGACGAAGACCATCCATCCTATGGCAGGTAACATTCTAAGCCTTTATTGATCCGATCCATGGGGTAGGATGGATTTGACCATATCCCCATAAACTAGGCCACTTGCTCTTAGAGTTTTTCTATGATAAAAAATCATTCGGAGGTCTGACACCTAACGAGTATGTTGAAAATACCGGGGAAACTCTAACTGCTGTTGGCCTATAATACGAGGTATGGTCAAGATGTACTAATTCATTTAAATAGGATCTGGAGATTATATGACTTACGATGCTACGAAATTAAAAGACTGGCAGATTGCCGAAGAAGCTGAGAAAAATATGCCCTTGCCTGAAGAGTGGCGAGATAGGTTAGGGCTTGAAAAGGGCGAGTTGCTGCCATATGGGAGAATTGCCAAACTCAACTTTTTGAGCATTATCGAACGTTTACGCAAAAAACCTAATGGTAAGCTCATACAAGTGACAGCTATTACTCCCACTCCGCTTGGTGAAGGCAAGACGACAACCACTATAGGGCTATTACAGGGTCTAGGGAAGCGTGGGAAGAATGTTGGTGGCTGTATTCGTCAGCCGTCTGGTGGACCAACTATGAATATTAAAGGTACTGCAGCTGGTGGTGGGAACTCACTTGTTATACCCATGACAGAGTTTTCCTTGGGTCTTACCGGTGACATTAACGATATCATGAATGCGCATAATTTGGCGATGGTAGCTCTAACCGCTAGAATGCAGCATGAGCGTAACCACGACGATCAACAACTTTTACAGCTCACGGGATTACGCCGCCTCAATATTGATCCGACTAGAATAGAAATGGGCTGGGTAATAGATTATTGTGCCCAGAGTTTACGCAATATCATTATCGGTCTAGGTGGCCGTAAGGATGGCTTTACCATGCAATCGAGGTTTGGTATAGCCGTTAGTTCAGAGCTCATGGCAATCTTATCCATTGTAACTAACCTAGCCGATATGCGGAAAAGAATAGATGAAATCACTATTGCCTATGACATAAAAGGTAATCCTGTAACTGTGCGTGATCTTGAAGTCGGTGGAGCAATGACTGCTTGGATGCGGAATACAATTAACCCTACGCTTTGTTGCACGGTTGAACATCAACCTTGCCTAGTACATGCTGGTCCTTTTGCTAACATTGCCGTGGGGCAGTCTTCAATAATTGGTGATCGCTTAGCACTTAAGATGTTTGATTACCATGTTACCGAGAGCGGTTTTGCTGCCGACATCGGTTTCGAAAAATTCTGGAATTTGAAGAGTCGACTGAGTGGTCTCAAACCACATACGTCAGTACTAACTACCACTATTAGATCACTTAAGATGCACGGAGGTGGTCCCACTGTAGTGCCTGGGCTCCCCCTTCCCGAAGATTATACCAGGGAAAACGTAGGTCTAGTGGAAAAAGGGTTGCCCAATATGATCCACCTCATTGGTGTTATTAAACATTCAGGTCTTAATCCAGTAGTCTGCATTAATAAATTCCATACTGATACAAAGGATGAGATTGCTGTTGTTAGAAGAGCTGCTGAGACAGCAGGAGCGCGTTGTGCCGTCTCTGACTGCTGGGCACATGGTGGCGAGGGGGCACTTGAACTTGCTGATGCTGTAGTTGATGCCTGCAATGAAGAAACTAATTTTAAGTTTCTATATCCTATGGATATGAAACTTCGCCAGCGTGTCGATCGAGTCGCACGAATAGTCTATGGGGCTGAAGGTGTAGTATGGTCTTTAGAAGCGGAAGCCAAAGCTAGGCGATTTGAGTCAGACACAAAATACGACGATTATATGACAGTAATGGTCAAAACTCATCTTTCCTTATCTCATGACTCAACACTAAAAGGTGTTCCCAAAGGATGGGTATTGCCAATAAGAGAC